>JADQBU010000047.1 GCA_016278435.1 Halanaerobiales bacterium | reverse complement strand
AGTAATTCATAAAGAAGTTATGCATCCCTCGGAAGGAACTTTGCTTGAGGTCAAGGGCCAGGTTGATTTTACGATAGATATGGATCAACTGGAGATACCGGAAGTGGAAGAACCACTGCCCTATGAAGAGATCAGGAAATTTGTTGATGAAAACCCGATCCGGGTTGTGGCAGCTACTGTCGGCGAAGATGAGCACTCTGTCGGTATGCGGGAAATTATTGATATCAAACACGGTGGAATCGAGAAATATGGAATCAAAGCGACCTATCTGGGCACTTCCGTTCCGATTAAAAAGGTTGTAGATGCTGCCGTAGAGGTCAATGCTGATGCCATCCTGATCAGTACGATTATCAGTCATAACGATATCCATCGTAAGAATATGAAAAAGCTGAATGATCTTTGCATTGAAAGGGGAATCAGGAATCAGGTTATCCTCGTGGCAGGGGGAACCCAGGTCAATAATGATCTGGCACTTGAAGCCGGTATGGATGCTGGCTTTGGCCGGGGAACCCATGGTGATGATGTAGCCACCTTTATTGTCAAGAAAATAAGGGGAGAAATACAAAACTGTTAATTTTAGGTATTTCAACAAAATTCTACAAAATAAAAAGGAAATAACGTTGTGACATGGAATATTTATAGTTAAAAAGTAGTTGGAAAATAGTTTAAAATAGCATGACTGTAGTTTAGTCTTTCCGGTTAGACTGCAGTATCAAATGTCTTAATTTAATCCAGAACATTAAAGAGGATGCCAGAGATGACTGAACTACAGGATATCAAGAAAATATTACAGCAGATAATAGAAGTACTGGCTGCCGTTGTCAGGGCAGAAGTGGCCCTGGCCAACAGTGATTTTGAGATAGTTGCAGGTACCGGTAATTATAAAGATAGACTCGGTCTGCCCTATAAATATAATGCGATTTATAAAAAGGTCACCCAGCTAAAAAAGCCCCTGGTAATTTCGGCTCCAGGGGAAGATGAATACTGCCGGGAATGTGAAAGATTTGGGAGTTGCCCGGAGACCATGGAGATTGATTCTCCCATTTATATTGAAGACAGATTGATCGGTATTATCAGTCTGATAGCTTTAACAGAGGAAGAGAAGGAATATTTACTAAATGAGGAAGAAAATCTTTTAAACCTTTTACACCACATCGGGGATTTGATAGCCAGTAAGTTTATTGAACACATGATGGCCACTGAGTCCCGGGACCTGCTCGGACAGCTTCATGCGGTCTTTAACTCACTGGAATCGGGGATAATTGCCACCGATTCACAGGGTATCATTACCCATTTTAACCAGGCGGCCGAGGGTTTAATTAATCTAAAAAGGAGCAAGGTAATCGGCTGTCATTTAAATAATATTTTCCCTGAAAGTGGCCTGATAGATGTTTTACATCTTGATAATGGTTTCCGGAATAGAGAGATTATCTATCAAAATGGAAGTGCTTCTAAAAGGTTAATTATTACTGCTAATCCCATCAAGAGTGGTGTTAAAACTATCGGGGTTGTGGCCAGTTTAAGGGGAATTCAGGAGCTTAAGCAGTTGCTTGATGATTTTCATATGGGCAGTGATGTCTCTGCTCATTTTAAGGAAATCATCGGAGAGAGCCCTCAACTGAAGGTCCTTAAAGAGAAATCTGTTCGTATCGCCAACAGTAGTTCCTCAGTTATGATCAGAGGAGAAAGTGGTACAGGGAAGGAACTTTTTGCCCGGGCTATCCACCAGGAGAGCCAGAGAAGGGATCAAAACTTCATAAATATTAACTGTGCAGCGATTCCGGAAAAACTACTTGAGAGTGAGCTATTCGGCTATGAGGCCGGTGCCTTTTCCGGAGCAAATAAGGATGGGAAACCAGGCAAATTTGAACTGGCCGATAAGGGAACAATCTTTCTGGATGAGATCGGTGATATGCCTCTTTCTCTGCAGGCCAAGATACTGAAAATAATCCAGGATAAGAAGTTTTACCGGATAGGAGGGGTTAAGGAGATCGATGTTGATGTCCGGATAATATCGGCAACCAATCAGAGACTGGAAGAACTTATTGAAAAAAATCTTTTTCGGGAAGACCTTTTTTATAGATTGAATGTAATTCCTCTGGAATTACCCCCACTCAGGGAGCGTAAACAGGATATTTTGATACTTATTAAACACTTTATTACAAAATATAATGAGAAATTAAATAGAAATATTCTGGGGGTTACAGATGAGGTAGAAGATATACTGCTGAATTATAAATGGCCCGGCAATGTCCGTGAACTGGAAAATGTTATTGAGTATGCGATTAACATGGAGTCTGATTCTTATATCAATCTCGATAATCTACCGGCCCGGATGGTCAGGGGTAGAGAACAGGGAGAACAGATTTACGACTTAAGTGAGATGGTAGAACAGTATGAGGCAAAACTGATCAAGGAAGCCCTGGAAAGGTACGGATGGGATACAGCCGGAAAGATGAAAGCTGCAGAAAAACTGGGAATTGGCAAGACAACCCTCTATAATAAATTAAATAGATATGAACTCAAATAAAAGAAGGAAAATTCCCGATTATCGGAAACCAATTCCGGGAAACGGGAATTATTTTTGTTTAAAACTGGTTAAAATTGCTTAAATTAAAGAAATTATCTGGTTATTTTACATTTTCTGTCACGAAATCAGATCTATCTGGTCGAAATACGTATAAATTTAACTCTGGCACAATTAATGCAAAATACTATAATGACATAACAAAGTAGTAAGGAATAAAGGAGGTGGACCGGGGTAGATTGATTTTATGTTGGCATCTATGTAAATATATAACTTATGCTGGAAAAGACAAACAAAAATACAGGGGGTTTATAAATGAGAAATAAATTATTGGTAGTACTTTTTATGATGGTCTTTTTAATTTCTGTTACCATGGCAGTATCTGCACAGGTAGTAATAAAACTCACCCATGAAGAACCAGGTAATGTTGAAAACTCCAGTGCCCATGCTGCTGCAGTTGCTTTTAAAAATGTAATCGAGGCTCAGTCCAATGGTGAGATGACAGTTAAGATTTATCCTGCCAGCTCAATGGGGGAACAGAGGGAAAGAATGGAATTACTCCAGGCCAACGTTATTCAGGTTAATATTGCCTCAATCGGTGGGATAGCTCAATTTTATCCAGCAATAAGTGCAATTGACCTGCCCTTTGCCATACCCAATCATACAATTGCTTACAAGGTATTTGATGGTGAATTCGGTGCTGAACTGAGAGCAAAACTTCTGGAAAAAACCGGTCTGCGTTTCCTGACAACTTCTGCTGGCGGTTTCTATGTGCTCAGTAACAATGTTCGTCCCATTAAAACCCCGGCTGATATGAAGGGTATCAAATTCAGAACTATGTCAGTACCTGCACATATTGCTATGATGAAATCACTGGGTGCCGCTGCTACCCCGATTCCCTGGTCTGAACTCTATACATCATTACAGACCGGTGTTGTTCAGGGACAGCATAACCCGATCCCGATAATGGCTATCGGTGGTCTGGAAGAGGTACAGGAATATGCTACTTTAACCAATCATCTCTACGGTTGTGACTGGTGGTTAACAAGTGAAAAATTCTATGAATCCTTAACACCGGAACAGCAAAAGATATTTACAAATGCCTATAAAACAGCTGCTGTTGTAGGCCGTGGACACAAACAGTTATTAAATGCCACCAAGTTTGGTGTTAAATTCCTGCAGGATGCTGGAGTCGAAGTATATTCCCCGACAAGTGCTGAATTAGAACAGTTTAAAGAAATCGCTGTACCGGCAGTTATGGATGCACTCGCAGAAGAACTGGGACAGGAAGGTGTAGACCTGGCCAATAGTTTACTGGATGCAGTCGATAATGCTAAAGCAGAGGTTTACGGTAACTAATATAATTTCCCAGAAGTAGTATCTGTAAAAAGTTTATTTCGTCATATTAAGAAATTTTTATAATCGTCTAAACTCAATATTTTAAAAATATGGCTTCCTAATACAATAGGTCGTCCTGACCATGTATTAGCTAACCACATCGTGTGGTTAGACCATATTTCTTGAAAATATTTCGTTAAGACTCTTTAACTAAAAATTTCTATATTCCTCACTTAAACTTTTTACAGAACTAAAGAGGAAAAACAATTAAATTGTCAGTATCACTGGTTAGCTGTGAGAATAAATAGATGAGAAACTCCACTTCTCCGATTCACGGCTAACCAGATATTCACACATCTCATGCACATTATAAAGTTAATAAAGGTGACTCCTTAGAAATAAGAGGGGGCGGAATAATTGGATTTAAATAATATGGCTAAAAAAGCTAGCAATGTACTGGAGAAGGTAACGGCAGTTCCCTTGATTATTATGACCGGATTAATGGTTATTATTGTTCTTATGGGGACATTCTTCCGCTATGTTTTAAATGACCCACTGTTGTGGACAGAGGAAGCAGCCAGATACTTAATGGTCTGGATGGCCCTGATTGCTGCCAGTATATCTTTAAAAAGACGCGAACATATCGGTATAGATATGGTTATAAACAGGTTAAAACCTGGTTTAAAGAAGGTTATTGTTCTTATAGTTAAGCTGCTAATTGCTTATTTTTTATATATTTTGACCAGAGAGGGGATAACCATGGCCCTGAAAGCGAGGAGCCAGATTTCTCCGGCTTTGAAGATTTCTATGTTCTGGCCGCTACTTTCCGTACCATTAGCAGGTATTACAACTTTGATACAGTTAATTCTACAGATAATTATTGACCTTACTGAAGTTTAAAGGAGGATAGTCAGATGGTTACTTTTATTGTTGTTGTATTTTTTCTCTTGATTGTGGCCGGAACCCCCATCGCTTTCGCCCTGGGGATAACTTCAGTCCTGGCTTTTGTCAAGATGGGAGCCCCGGTTTTAATGATGTTAGTACCACAGAAGTTCTTTTCCGGGATAGATATGTTTGCCCTGATGGCCATGCCATTTTTTATGCTGGCCGGGGATATAATGAACCGGATTCAGATTACCCATAAGCTGGTCAACCTGGCCAATGTTCTGGTCGGTCATATCCGTGGGGGCCTGGCCCATGTGAATATAATTGTCAGTATATTTTTTGCCGGGTTAACCGGAGCGGCTGTCTCAGATACCGCTGCCCTGGGGACGATGTTAATACCGGCTATGGAAAAGGATGGGTACGATCGTGATTTTTCAGCTGCTATAACAGCTGCCTCATCTATTATCGGACCTATCATACCACCCAGTATTATTGCAGTTATTTATGGCTCACTGATGAATGTTTCTATAGCCGGGCTTTTTGCAGCGGGTATTGTGCCTGGAGTTATGGTTGGTCTGGCTCTAATGCTGGCCGCCGGATTTATCTCCAAGAAGAGAAATTACCCTAAAAAAGATACCAGGCCGACAGTTAAAGAGGTAGCAGTAGGATTTAAAGAAGCGATTATCCCTCTGTTGATGCCTGTAATTATTCTCGGCGGGATTTTAAGTGGAGTATTCACTCCGACCGAGGCTGCAGCCGTTGCTGTGCTTTATGCTCTGGTTATCGGATTCTTTGTTTATAAAAACCTTAAATTAAGGGATATTCCAAAATTGTTATTTGCAACGGTAAGAAACAGTGGTTCTGTCTTTATTATACTTTCGGCTGCTGCCATTCTGGGCTGGATTCTGGCCAATGAGCAGATACCGGAGTTGATCGGTACCATGATCCTGAATGTAAGTCACAATAAGTATGTTGTACTACTGATTATTAATTTGATTTTGCTTGTTCTGGGGATGTTTATGGATATGACGGCTGCCCTGATTATACTGGGCCCTATTTTGCATCCACTGGCAGTCAGTGTTGGTGTTAATCCACTCCATTTTGGTATTATTATGATTGTTAATTTAAATATTGCCCTGATGACCCCACCACTGGGAGCCTGTCTCTTTGTGGCCTGCGGGATCTCCAAACTTACTCTGGAGGAGATCTCGAAGGAAATTCTTCCGTTTATAATAATAGAGGTAGTTGTATTGATGATTATCACCTATATTCCAGCAATTTCAATGTTTGTTCCCAAACTACTGGGCTTTTATTAATACCTGTAAATGATCGATTGGAGGGTTAAAATGGATAATAATTTATTAAGGGAAAAGATAATGGCCCCCTTTGATGAAAAAGAAGTAGTCGATATTTTATGTGCTATGATCTTTATTCCCAGCCACAAACAGGTTGAATGGCAGGAGAATAGACTGGCTGAATATATCTATGATTTTTTAAAGATGGAAAGAATTGAAGATATAGAGCTGGACTTTATTCAGGAAAACAGACCCAATATTATTGCCCGGCTGCCGGGTACAGGTGAAGGCCCGAGCCTGATGCTAAATGGCCATCTGGATACTATTCCGCCATATAATATGATTATTCCTGCCTATAATCCAGTAGTAAAAGACGGGCATATCTTCGGGCGGGGGTCAGTTGATATGAAGGGTTCTCTGGCGGCTATGTTACTGGCTATGGCCCTGATTAAAAGAACGGGAATTGATCTGAAGGGAGATCTTTTCTTTACCGGTGTTATTGACCAGGAGCAGCGCTCTCTGGGAACAGTAAAACTGGTAGAGGACAATTTTAAAACTGATTATGCAATAGTAGGGGAACCTACCAATCTTGAGATCTGCAGGGCTCACAAGGGTATGGAATGGATGAAGATAATTGTTAAGGGTAAATCTGCCCACGGAAGTACCCCGGAAAAAGGGGCCAATCCCATCTACCATGCCTGTAGAATTGCTTCTGAAATAGAAAAATTCAATAAAGAGCTGGAACAAAAAGAGGATGAAGTGGTGGGGCACCCGACAATAAATGTGGGAGTTATCAGAGGAGGGGATGATCCCAATATTGTCCCCAATGTCTGCTGGCTGGAAGTAGACCGTAGATATGTGCCTGATGAAAAAAGTGAGGACCTCTATGAGGAGATGCAGCGGATAGTAACCAGATTGAAGGCTGTCTATCCCCAGTATAAAACGGAGATTGTGGCTATGGATGACAGGGTATGTCCGATAAAAAATACCCCTTTATATACTCCCGTTAATAATAAATTAATAGAAGCACTGGAGAAATCATTTCTGGAAGTAACCGGTAAGAGCTCTACGGTCACCTCTTTTCGAGGTTGGAGTGATGCTGCTCTGCTGGACAGAAAACTGGGAATTACCTCTGTGGTATTTGGACCGGGCTTATCTGAAAAATGCCATGCAGCTGACGAGTCTTTAAAGATAGCTGACCTCATTCAGGCCGTAAAAATATATGTTGCCGTTATACTGGAAATCTGCAATTAAACCAGCCAAAACATAGTGAAGGAAGGTATTTAATTATATGTTTGATCTATTAATCAAGAATGCATTAATATATGATGGTACAAATGATGAACCCTATTCAGGTGATATTGGTATTAAGGGAGAGAAAATTTCCAGGATTATTGCCGGGGATAGTGGAACCGGTAAAGAGAAAGCTAATTTAGAAATTGATGCCGGTGGTAAGGTTGTCTGCCCCGGATTTATAGATATACATTCTCATGATGAGATTGAAGTCCTGAAAACTTCTACTATTGAACCCAAAGTGAGGCAGGGAATAACGACTGTGGTCAACGGCAACTGTGGTCTGGGATTTTTCCCGCTTAATGATGATAACAAGGAGTTATTAATGGATTATAACTCCAGCCTTTTTTCTCTGGAGGATATAGAGATAGACTGGCATAATTTTCAGGAATATTCCCGAAAACTGAACAAAAAAGGACTGGGGATCAATGTTGCTAATCTAGTTGGCCATGGTGCAATCAGAATCGCAGCCATGGGCTTTGATGAAAGAAATCCTACAGAGAAAGAACTAAAGAAGATGGTCTATCTGTTGAAAGAGGAGATCGAGCAGGGTGTATTCGGAATGTCGACCGGTCTTCTTTATCCCCCTGGTTCCTATGCCGGGCAGGAGGAACTGGCTGCTCTCTGTCGTGTTCTGGCGGAGAATGACCTGGTATATACTACTCATTTGCGGAATGAATCAGACAATATCGTTACTTCTATTCAAAGCAACATAGACCTGGCCCGGGAAACAGGGGTTTCGGTAGAAATTTCTCATTTCAATGTCTCGGGCAGGGAAAACTGGGGTAAGGCTGAAAGGCTGCTGGCCATGATCAGAGAGGCGCGGGAAGCGGGTTATGATATAAACTGTGATCAGTATCCCTATCAGGCCGGTAGTACAGTCCTCAGTGCCTGTCTACCACAGTGGGCTTTAAATCAGGGCGTCAGGGATTTAATTGTTAGCTTAAAAGAGAATAAAGAAGGCATAAGAGAACGGATTAAAGAGGATATTATAAACGGGAGAGATGGTTGGGATAATATCATTGGCTCTTCTGGCTGGGATAATATCGTCATTAATTCTGTTGCTACTGTTAAAAACCGTGAAGTTATAGGAAAAAATCTCTCTGAAATTGCTAAACTATGGGGTCTGGATCATTTTGAAACCCTCTTTAAAATCCTGGTAGAAGAAAAGGGCAAAGTAACGATGCTTATCTTCAGTGTCTGTGAAGAGGAACTTTATGAAATCTTCAGTAGTGATTTTATACTTGTTGGTTCTGATGGAATCAAAATGAACGGCAAACCTCATCCCCGGCTATATGGGACCTATCCCCGGATAATTAGCCGCTTTGTCCGTGAAAAAGGGCTTGTTACTCTGCCTGAGGCCCTGCGTAAGATGAGTACATTACCAGCGGCCAAGATGGGGTTAAAGAAAAGGGGTCTTCTGCAGGAAGGTTATTTTGCTGATCTAGTCATCTTTGATTATGATGAAATTCAAGACCTGGCAACCTATGAAGAACCCAGAAAATATCCCCGGGGAATTGAAAAGGTAATTATCAATGGGAAAATTGCTTTTGATGGTGAAAAGCTGACAGATCTGAGCTGTGGCCGGGTTCTGGAAAGTAGATGATTTTATGCGGGCAAATCGTCTGATTATTTTAGATTGAAAAAGAAGGAAGTTTCTCAAATATATTGAAATATAATATTTGGGAAGTTAAAATTAAAAAATTTATAATAAAAGGGAGGACGACAAAATGATTATTGGTGTCCCAGCAGAGATAAAGAACAATGAGAACAGGGTGGCAATAACTGCGGCAGGGGTCAGGGCTTTTAGTGATTCCGGGCACAAAGTTCTGATTGAAGCAGGAGCAGGTAATGGCAGCGGTATCTTTGATAAAGACTACATAAGTGCCGGTGCAGAAATGGTTCCAGAAGCAAAGATGGTCTTTGAGCAGGCTGACATGATCATGAAAGTCAAGGAACCATTAACGGTTGAGTATGATTATTTCAGGGAAGGGCAGGTTTTATTTACATATCTACATCTGGCAGCAGAAGAAGAACTAACAAAAGCTCTGATGGATAAAGGGGTAGTCTCAATAGCTTATGAAACTGTCCAGCTGGTAGATAGATCTCTTCCTCTTTTAACCCCGATGAGTGAGGTTGCCGGACGTCTGGCTACCCAGGAAGGTGCCCGTTTTCTGGAAAAACCTCAGGGAGGAAGTGGGGTCCTGCTGGGAGGTGTACCGGGTGTAAAACCGGCCAAGGTTGTAGTCATCGGTGGAGGAATAGTCGGTGTTAATGCTGCCAAGATGGCAATGGGTCTGGGAGCAAATGTTACCATACTGGATATCAGTGCTGAGAAGATGAGATATCTTGATGATATTTTCCACGGGCATGTAAATACTGTTATGTCCAATACCCATAATATATTTGAAGAGATCAAGAATGCCGACCTGGTAATCGGGGCAGTGTTGATTCCGGGAGCCAAGGCGCCGAAACTGGTTACTGAAGAAATGATTAAATCGATGAAAAAGGGTTCAGTTATTGTCGATGTTGCTATAGACCAGGGTGGTTGTGTGGAGACTACTTATCCAACAACCCATGATAACCCTGTCTTTGAAAAACATGGAGTAATTCACTATTCAGTAGCAAATATGCCGGGTGCAGTAGCCAGAACATCGACCTATGCCCTGACAAATGCGACACTTCCCTATGCTGTGAAACTGGCCAATAAAGGCTATATGCAGGCGATGAGAGAAGACAGAGCACTGGCCCTGGGCTTAAATGTATATCAAGGCAAGGTTGTCTACAAAGCTGTAGCTGACGCCTTCGGTATGGAACATTATCCCCTGGAAAAGGCTTTACAGTTATAATCGCAAAATGTGCTGGAGAAAAGTTATAATGGAGATATATAGTAATTATTATGGATACAGGAGTAAATAATGGAGGGTAAATTTATGTCCCGGAAAGTTAATAGACCGGTCTGGGCTGAAATAGATCTAAATAATGTCAAGTTTAATCTTAAACAGGTGAGGAACAATGTTTCACGAGAAACAAAGATAATGGCAGTAGTTAAAGCTGACGGCTATGGCCATGGGGCTGTTCAGGTAGCCGGGGCAGCAGTGGAGGCCGGGGTCAGTAGACTGGCGGTAGCTATACCGGAGGAAGGCCGGGAGCTCAGGGAAGCTGGTTTTACGCTTCCAATCCAGGTCCTGGGAGAGATTTTGCCGGAACAGATACCGGATATAATCGAAAACAATCTGATACCGACGGTAGCCAGGGAAGTTACTGCCCGGGAACTTAACCGGTTGGCCGGGCAGGAGGACAGAAAGATCAGGGTTCATATTAAAATCGATACAGGGATGGGCCGTATCGGGGTTAAACCCCGGGAAGCTCTGGATTTTATCAACTATGTCAGGGGTCTTAATCATCTCTATATAGAAGGGATAATGACCCATTTTGCTAAAGCGGATGAAGAGGATAAGGAATATACCTATCATCAGTGGGAGAAGTTCGGTTATGTACTGAAACAGCTGGAAGAACAGGGGATAGATATTCCAATCAGGCAGGCAGCAAATAGTGCTACGATTATTGATATGCCCCAGTTCGGGGTGGATCTGGTCAGGCCGGGTATCATGCTCTATGGTCTGCGCCCTTCACATGAGGTTGATGAGGATTTCCCCCTGAAACCGGTTTTGAGCTGGAAGACCCGGGTGGTTTTTTTGAAGGAAGTTCCGGCCGGAAGCGGCATCAGTTATGGGGCCACCTATATAACCCCGGAAAAAAGAAAGATTGCGACCTTACCCCTCGGTTATGCTGATGGTTACCCACGGTTGTTGTCAAATAAAGGGGAAGTTTTGATCAAGGGGAAGAGGGCTCCGATCAGGGGGCGGGTCTGTATGGACCAGATTATGGTAGATGTAACGGAGATTCCAGATGTAGGTGTCGGTGAGGAAGTTGTCTTAATAGGTAGACAGGGAACGGAAGAGATTACTGCCACGGAACTGGCTGACCTTATCGGCACGATAAATTATGAGATAACCTGTGGGATAAGCAAGAGGGTGCCCAGGGTGTATAAGAATTAAATAATCTGAGGATAAAGAGGAATTAGTTATAAAGCTGGCATGTTTTGCAAGTAATAGTATAGTAGTTTAAGGAAATTTAGTAATATAACAATGAGCAGCTTGCGGGCTGCTCACTGTTTTTGACAGCGAAAGCAGTTTGAAAATTCACAAGGAGCTTTTAAGATGTATCTGGAAAAAATAATGGAAAACAATTTATATTTGTGATAAAATGATAAAAATTGATGCAATTAAATTAGATAAAGGTGATTTTTATGAAAAAACTAAATTTATTAGAAAGATCGTTTTCCCAGCTTAAAAAAATGCTTGTTTACCGCGAAATTAGTGAAGACGCCCTGGTTAAAAAGGTATCTGAAATAACTCTGCAACTGGCAGCAGAAAAATCTTATAATCATGAAGACCTACGTTATAGTTTTTATGACTGGTGCTCAAGCTTGATAGAAGTTGCTGAAACGGAGAAAATTACCGGCGAAGTCTGGAAATCATATCTGTTGAAACTGATAACCACTTCAGAAAATGTGTTTGCTATTTTCAGCGAAAAATATGGTGAAAAAATCAGTAATAATCTGAAAGAAGCTGTCTTACATGATTTAGAGATTATTAGTAGTCTATTTAAATTTAGTCTCTATGATATCGGTGAGGTTCTGGGGGAAGAGATTGATTTTTTACAGGATTTTTCCCCTTCAACGGATTACAGCATAAAAGTTCCTTATCTTTATAAAATAAGTGAATTAAAGTCAGTTTTTGCAACCGAGAAAGACCCGGATTTACTTATAAAATATTTAATAGATTATTATAATTCTGTAGGAGCCGGACGGATGGGTTATTATACTACTTTCCGCTGGAATAAGGATGACAAGCTGATCGGAATCAATCATCCTGACCCGGTCAAACTGGATTCCCTGATTGGTTATGAAAAGCAGAAAAAGAGATTAACAAGTAATACAGAGGCTTTTCTTCAGGGTAATGAAGCCAATAATGTTCTGCTCTTCGGAGATAGTGGTACCGGGAAATCTTCCTCTGTTAAAGCACTTGCCAATGAGTACAGCAACCGGGGATTACGGCTGGTTGAAATAAGCAAACATCAGATCAAGGAGATACCTGAGATTCTTGATTCGCTACGTAAGCGGGGGCTATATTTTATCCTCTTTATGGATGACCTCTCTTTCGATGATTTTGAAACGGATTATAAGTATTTGAAATCATTAATGGAGGGTGGGGTTGAGACCAAACCAAGCAATGTTTTATTTTATGCTACTTCCAACCGGAGAAATCTTATTCAGGAAAGCTGGAGTGACCGGAGTGAACAGAATGGAGAGATTCATCTGTCTGATGCTCTGCAGGAAAAATATTCCCTGGCAGAACGCTTTGGTATGATTATTAACTATCATTCACCTGATCAGAATGAATATCTTGATATTATCCAGGGTCTGGCCGGCCAGAACGGTGTTAAGTTAGATAAGCAGGAACTGGAGGAAAGGGCCCTGCAGTGGGAAAGGTGGCATAATGGACGGTCGGGAAGGTCTGCCCGGCAGTTTATAAATCACCTGTCTGATGAAAAATAGTTGAAATTTATGGAAGCTTGTATTATAATAATAGGCAACCTGTAAATTATAAAGTGTTGATCGGGAGCAGTAAATCTTCATTCCGTTATTTAGAGAGCTAATGGCTGGTGGGAATTAGCCGGAAGGAGGTTGAATCCGCCCGGGAGTGATATAGCGAACTATATCCGGTTGAGTCCGTTACAACTTAACTGAGTGGCTGGAATTTATCCGGTCATCAGGGTGGCACCGCGGGTAACTCTCGTCCCTGTACTGGGATGGGAGTTTTTTTAATTTATACATCTCTGGTTATTGTGGATAAAGTTATTTTGAATATCAAATTCACATGGTTATAGCAGGATACAGAAGGGAAAGGCAGCGGGAGATTAAATAGTCGAACGAAGAATCACTGGAAGGATAATTCCAGAAACTAAAATAAGGAGGTTATATTATGCTGGATATGAAATTCATCAGGGAAAATATGGAATTAGTTGCAGAATCGATGAAGAACAGAGGACTGAAGTCTACAGCTCTGGATGATTTTGAAGAGCTTGACGAAAAGCGGCGCGATATACTTTATAATGTTGAACAGCTAAGGCACCGCAGGAATGTTGCTTCTGACAAAATCGGGGAGTTAAAAAGGGCCGGAGAAGATGTAACTCCAATGATTAATGAGATGAAAGATGTCTCTGATCGAATCAAGGAATATGAAGAAAAGTTAAAGGAAGTAGAGGAAGAGCTGGAGAAAATTCTCCTGGGAATCCCCAATATTCCCCATGAAAGTGTTCCGGTCGGGGAAACTGAAGATGATAATACAGTGGTAAGAAAATGGGGTAAGCCCCGTGAATTTGATTTTGAGTTTAAACCTCACTGGGAAATAGGGGAAGAGCTCGATATCCTGGACTTTGAAAGGGGAGCCAAGGTTACTGGGACCAGATTTACTTTTCTCAAGGGGGCCGGGGCCCGGCTGGAAAGAGGTTTAATCAACTTTATGCTCGATTTACATACAAAAGAACACGGATATTCGGAGATCTTTCCACCTTTTATGGCCAACAGTGCCAGTATGACAGGAACCGGTCAGTTGCCGAAGTTTGCCAAAGATATGTTTAAGATCGAAAACAACGACTATTATTTAATTCCGACAGCTGAGGTACCGGTAACAAACCTCTACCAGGAAGAGATTCTGGAGGCAGAACAGCTTCCCATTTATCATACTGCTTATAGTGCCTGTTTTAGGGCTGAAGCGGGTGCCCACGGCCGGGATTCCCGGGGGATCATCCGCCAGCATCAGTTTAACAAGGTGGAGATGGTCAAATTTGTTCACCCGGAAGAATCCTTTAATGAACTGGAGAAGATTACAAATGACGCTGAGGAGGTTTTGCAGAAACTGGGACTGCCCTATCAGGTTGTAACCCTCTGTACCGGGGATTTAACCTTCTCTTCGGCCAAGACCTATGATCTCGAAGTCTGGCTGCCGGCCTATGATACCTATAGAGAGATATCTTCCTGCAGTAATTTTGAAGCCTTTCAGGCCCGGCGGGCTGGAATTAGGTACCGTCCGGAACCGGATGCCGGAACAGAATATGTGCATACCCTGAACGGGTCCGGACTGGCCATCGGCAGGACACTGGCCGCAATTCTGGAGAATTATCAAAATGAGGATGGTAGTGTAACTGTGCCGGAAGTTCTGAGACCTTATATGGGGATAGATAAGATTACTTAGTAATCAGTGGAATTAAAAATTTAATGTATATTTACTGATTTTAGCGGTTGGAGCTAAGAAGTGGTGTAAGTTGTCTAGCTCACCGGTTTTATAGTAGATGAAGGTCCATACAGAAAAATGTATGGGCCTTTTTGAGTCCAAAATATTATCCCCTTTAAAAAAATGTTTCTTAGCAGGATAATGGGATGCTTCCGTTGAATTATATAATATAATTTTGTTAAGATTAATAATGTTATGAAGATTAATTCATAGATTAATCTATATTTTTTTACCTTTCGGTAATACACGGGCAGCATTACCAAAGGCCAGTTCAACTTTATCAACATCGATAATGATGTACCTTCCTTTGCTCTGGCAGCATTTTTTCAGGGCTGGTTATTCAACAATTTAAAGCACTGGGAGCGGGTTGTTTATCTGGTAAGTGCTGGTTTTCTTATACCACCAGGTCTGACATTTGATCTCATTGGATTGGTCATATTTGCTTTGATTACATTTAAAGCCTTTAAGAAAACCAGGATTAATGATTCTACTTTAACAGCTTAATTGAACTATGAGGAGGAATTCTAATGAAGAAAATTATTCTATCTGAAGTACCCTTTGAGAAAATTAAAAACAGAGAAGGTCTGGCCCAGAGGCATCTTGTTGATAAAAGCAAGGGGATCAACAATTTCACCTTTCATCAGGCCCGGATGGAAAAGGGTGGGATGGGCTCTTTACATAATCACCCTGATATTGAGCACTTTTTGCTGGTTATCTCAGGTGAGCTGGAATTATCGAATGAGGAAGAGAATCACCGGGTGCCGGCAGGGACGGGCTTAATAGTTTATCCGGGAGAGTATCATGAAGTTAGAAATGTAAATGATGGTATTACGGAGTATTATGTGATGTACAGCCCGCCGCGGGAAGGTTAATCAGAAGGACTGTAGAAAAGAATATAGAGATTACAGTTGTTAAAACTGAGAAACAGATGGCACTTCAATTAGGGGTGCCATTTTTATTTTTGGTTTAAATCAATTAGCAATTTCAATCACAATTATAGGCAACAAACATAATATATAAAAAAGAATTTTAGCATAAAGGAAATTTTTACAGGAGGTGAAAAGATGAAAAAAGAAGCTTTAAAGAAATTAGCGGAGCAGAACTGCTGTTTCGATGACATTTGTGATATTGAAAGAGAGGTACCTTTTAGCTGCGCAACAGAGATACCGGCAAATTTTGATACCAGTAATATCAATTCCAATAATCTAAGGGTTATCTTTAATACTCATAAATTATCCTGC
>JADQBU010000110.1 GCA_016278435.1 Halanaerobiales bacterium | reverse complement strand
TATTCTGAGCATGGTTACCAAACAGGAGGTATTAAATAACCTGGAAAGTGAGTTATTCACTCTGAATATTTATGAAGAATACATAAATCATCTTATAGATATTAATTTAAAATTAATGAATTTAGAAGAGCAGAGAGAAAGTTATACCAGTTTAATAAAAGATTTTAAAAATGGTGAGATATTAAGCCCAGATCAGGTGATTGAATACTTAAATTGTAATGCTCAGATGATATAGTTTTCAGAGATGGAGTGATTAACTAAAGGAGGCCGGGATAATGGAAATTAAACGCTGTAAAATTGAAGACTTAGATCAGATAACTGAGATATTTTTTCAAGCGTTTAATGACAGTATAAAATTTTTTGTTAATCCCGGCCCTGGCACAAAAAAAGCTCTCAAGGATATAATCAAATTATTATATAAAACCTTCCAGGAAGGTTTTTTTGTAGCTGTAAATGAAGAGGAGAGAATTGTGGGTTATGTAATTGCGATCGAAAATGCTACCAGGTTGTGGGTAAATGCCCTGGTATCTGGATATATTTTTAAGGCTTTCTTGAAATGGATAACTGGTAGATATGGAATAAATGTTTTTTCTTTAATTAAAATAATATTGAACAAAATTTATTATGTAATATTTGCAGTTGAGTCCGGTGACAGTGGACAGATATTGCAGATAGCAGTTCAGCCGGAAACACAGGGTGAGGGGATTGGTACGAAATTAATGCAGAAGGGCATGGATTATTTAAATCAAAAAAATATTGAGCGAGTTATGCTTGAGGTAAGACCTGAGAATATACCCGCCGAAAAATTATATTTAGATGTAGGCTTTAAAGTAATTGGTAAGGCAAGGGATTTACAGGGTGAATGGCTTGTGATGGAAGCTAAATTATAATGTTTCTTATTATAATATTATGTGAAAATATAATTTTATCATTATAACTGCTTATATAGCAGTTATAATGATGCATAGTTGCATTTTTTCGCTGGATTATAACTTGACAAACTAATATTATTCATGTTATATTAGTTACAGGTTTGTTAATCTTTTAACAACTAAAAAGGAGGGTTTATTTTTATGAGAAAGTCTTTATTAATGGTTGTTGTAGCACTCTGTTTAGTTACCCTGGTTGGTGTAGCAAGTGCTTCGACTTTGGATATTGTTGGAAATGGGACAGATAAAATTACCACCGGGAGAACAATTGCTGACTACAAAGCTGCCTTGAAAGAACTGGTAGGTGCCGACGAAGTTGGTGACGTAATTCAGTCTGAAGAAAATCCTGACAAGTACTTATTTGTACCCCTGAAAAAAGATGGTGAAGTTATCGGTTATGGTACCTGGGCTAACACTATTATTTACAATCATCCTGAAGATATGATTGCAGTAGTTAATGTTGCTCATAATGCCAAGATGGGTACATTTGATGCAGTAGTCCTCAAATGGAAACCACTTGATGCCAACAGTCATCATAAGGAATTAATGGAAGAAGAATTCCTCAGCAGATACTATGGTATGAGTTTAAAAGATTCCTTCAATCCTGAAGTTGACGTAATTTCCGGTTCCACTTTCTCTTCTAACACATTCTGGTTTGAATTAAGAAATGCGTTAGTTGCTTTCATGAAATTTGGACCTGGAGCAGAAATAGTTGCCGAACTGCAGGAAGCAGCTGCCACTGAATAATTTAACTAAATATAGAAAATAATTAAATAACTAATTTTAACATGAGTGCACTAAATCCCCTTAACTGGTAATTGTTAAGGGGATTTTTTTAATGTGAGTGATATATCTTGAACAAAGTTCTTTGCTTAATTTCTTGACAAATAATATTTTTGGTTATATTATATAATGATATAAGCACCATAATACTACAAAAAAAGTATCAATTAATATATGTAAAAACTGAGAAGGGGAGGAGTAGTTCTTTACTTCTTTTAGAGAGAAGGGTTCACAGGCTGAGAGACCCTTTAGAGATAGAAAAGAACGAATGTCGCCCCGGAGTTGTCCACTTGAAAGTCAGTAGAGTGGACCGGTTTACTGAACCGTTATTTTGTTAAGAGTTATCCGGATAATATTGTTAACTAAAATTTCGGATAAAAATAAGGTGGTACCGCGGAAAAAAATCCTCTTTCGTCCTTAAATCAGGATGTGGGAGGATTTTTTAATGTCCAGGTAATTGTGGAGGTCAATTAATTTACAATATACAGATAGCAGCTCTAAGAATTGACCTATGTCACTATAAAATTTGTGTTGTGGGAAAGAAAAATTATTTTTGTAGATTTAAAACTTCAAGGAGGGAAAATAATGACAGATAAACTACCTAAAACATATGACCCGGACCGGGTTGAAGATAACTGGTATCATTTCTGGGAAGAAAATGATTATTTTAGAGCTGTTGTTGACCGGGATAAAGAGTCTTTTTCGATAGTTATGCCTCCCCCAAATATAACAGGACAGCTTCACATGGGGCATGCCCTCGATAACACTCTTCAGGATATCCTTGCCCGTTGGAAGAGGATGAAGGGTTACAGCAGCTTATGGCTACCGGGTACTGACCATGCCAGTATTGCTACAGAGGTTAAAGTTGTTAATAAAATCAGGGAAGAAGGCAAAGAAAAAGATGATCTGGGCCGGGAAAAGTTTCTGGAAGAGGCCTGGGCCTGGAAAGAAGAATATGGAAACAGGATTACTAATCAACTCAGAAAGATGGGGTCTTCTTGTGACTGGTCCCGGGAAAGATTCACAATGGATGAAGGTTGTTCGAAGGCTGTAAAAGAGGTTTTTGTTCAGCTTTATGAAAGAGATTTAATTTATCAGGGAGATTACATCGTCAACTGGTGTCCTGATTGCCTGACAACTCTTTCTGATATTGAGGTGGAACACGAAGAACATGAGGGCAAGTTATATCATATTAAATATCCCCTGAAGGGTACTGATGAATTTATCGTGGTGGCTACTACCAGGCCGGAAACGATGCTCGGTGATACTGCTGTAGCTGTTCATCCAAAAGATGAAAGATATCAGGATTTGATTGGTAATACGGTCATCCTCCCATTGATGAATAGAGAGATACCAATTATTGCAGATGAATTTGTTGACCGTGAGTTTGGAACCGGGATGGTCAAGGTTACACCTGCCCATGATCCCAATGACTTTGAAATTGGAGAACGTAATAAACTTGATTTGATCAAGGTTATTGGTGATGATGCTGTTATGACTACTGCTGCAGGAAAGTATGCCGGGTTGGATCGTTATGACTGCCGGGAACAGGTTATCAAAGCGCTTAAAGATGAAGACTTATTATTGAAGATAGATGAACATCTGCATGCAGTAGGACAGTGCTACCGCTGTGATACAGTCATTGAACCACTTGTATCAAAACAGTGGTTTGTAAAGATGGAGCCACTGGCCAGACCGGCTATTGATGCTGTTAAGGAAGGTAAGATAAGATTTGTTCCTGAGAGATTTAGTAAGGTTTATCTGAACTGGATGGAGAATATTAAAGACTGGTGTATATCCCGCCAGCTCTGGTGGGGACATAGGATTCCTGTCTGGTACTGTCAGGATTGTGATGAAATAATTGTAGCCCGTGCGGAACCTGAAAGCTGTCCTGCCTGTAGTAGCAATAATCTTAAACAGGATGAAGATGTACTCGATACCTGGTTCAGTTCAGCTCTCTGGCCATTTTCAACTATGGGTTGGCCGGAAGAAACAGCAGAGCTGGAATATTTTTATCCTACTGATGTACTGGTTACCGGTCGGGATATAATCTTTTTCTGGGTAGCCAGGATGATCTTTATGGGTATTGAATTTATGGAAGAACCGCCTTTCAGTGATGTTTATGTTCATGGTTTAATCAGAGATGCCCAGGGTAGGAAGATGAGTAAATCACTGGGAAATGGAATTGATCCCCTGGATGTGATAGATGAATACGGCGCTGATACCCTGAGATTTACACTGATAACCGGCAACACACCGGGTAATGATATGCGGTTCCGGGAAGAAAAACTGGAAGCCAGCCGTAATTTTGCCAATAAAATCTGGAATGCAGCCCGCTTCATCCTGATGAATACCGAAGACTTTGCTTATGAGCAGGTTACAGAAGATGATCTGGAGTTAACACTGGCCGATAGATGGATCATTAGCAGGGTTAACCAGGTTGCAGCTAAGATTGACAGTGCTCTGGCACGGTATAGTTTTGGAGAGATGAGTAAGAGCCTTTATGATTTTATCTGGAGTGAGTTCTGTGACTGGTATATAGAGATGATTAAATCCAGGTTATATCAGGATCAGGACCTTAAGGCAAAAACTACTGCCCGTTATGTCGGTATAAATGTTCTGGAGACTATTTTAAGAATGCTGCACCCGGTAATGCCCTTTATAACCGAAGAAATCTGGCAGAAACTACCGATCAGTAGTAAATCAATAATGTTTGCCAGCTGGCCTGAAGCCAGTCAAGATAAAATTAATGAAGAAGTAGAAAACCAGATGAATCTCCTGATGAATATAATTGTTGCTATCCGTAATATCAGGAATGAGATGAAGGTTAACCCCGGCAGGAAAATCGAAGCAATACTGAATACACCAGAGTCCCTGGTTGAGCTTATAGGTGATGGTGCTGAATATATTAGGAATCTGGCCAATGTTGGGGACTTAAAAATAGAAGTTGGACTACAAAGTAAACCAAAATTGTCATCAACCACAGTTGTTAATGAAATCGAGATAATACTACCGCTGGAAGGTATGGTTGATATTGATAAGGAGATTGAAAGACTGGAAAGGGAGATCAGGGAAATTGACTCAGAAATCAAGCGGGCCCAGGGGAAACTGTCCAATGAAGGATTTGTTAACAAAGCTCCTGAGGAACTTGTTGAAGGTGAAAAGAAAAAACTTAAGGAATATTCCAGCAAAAAGCAAACCCTGGAAAAACGGCTTACCGAGTTAAACTCATAACTTTATTATAAACCGGTCATATTAATGAATTTTTTAGAGATATGGCCGGTTTAATTTTGTATTATTTATCAGAATAATCTCCAGAAAACTCTTCAATTGGCTGGAGAGGTTTACTGATAAGATTGATAAGCTAGAAAAGTGTTAAAATTTTAATTTGTTTTTACCATCTAAAGAAGGTAAAATTAAAATGATATTGAATAATTAATATAGAGCAAAAAATGCGGCGGAAGATGATATGGGGAAGGTATATAATACAAGTGAAAAGGGGTTTTTATTATGGAGAAAGAAGGCTTATATAAGCTAGATTCAATCATTGAAAAGTTCAGGGGCAAGAGCGGAAGCTTAATACCAGTACTCAATGAGGCACAGGAAGAATACGGCTATCTTCCACTGGAAGTTCAGGATTATATAGCTCAACAACTTAATATTCCCCTTAGTAAGGTTTACGGGGTTGCAACCTTTTATGCCCAGTATTCAATGGAGCCTAAAGGGGAATATGTAATTCATGTCTGTGATGGAACTGCCTGTCATGTAAGAAGGTCAACAATTATTCTGGATGCGATTAAAGAAAAACTTCAACTAACAGATGAAAAAAATACAACTGATAATAAGAAATTTACTTTAGAGACTGTATCCTGTCTGGGTGCCTGTGGACTGGCTCCGGTTGTCACAATCAATGGTAAAGTCCATGGCAAGATGTCTCCTAAAGCGGTCAAAAAAATAATCGATGAACTGGATGGAGGGGAGATTGATGCTTAAGACTCTTACAGATTTAAATCAGGCTGTTGAAAAAGCCGGAGAAATGATAAAAAAAGAGGGCTTACAGATCCTGGTCTGTGCCGGAACCGGTTGTGTTGCCAATGGTTCTCTGGAAGTTTTTGCAGACTTACAGGAAAAAACAAGGGAACTGAAACTGCCTATAAAAGTAAAATTAATGGATGAGGAAGAAGAATCTCATGATAATGTTACCGTGAAAATCAGCGGTTGCCATGGTTTCTGTGAAAAGGGACCACTGGTCAAGATTCTACCGATGGGGCTTTTATATACCAATGTCAAACAGAAAGATGTAGATAAAATTGTAGAAGATACTTTGAAGGCTGGAAAACTGGTTAAAAAGTTGGTCTTTAAATCCCCGGATAAAGAATTGTATCCCCGGGAAGAAGAAATTCCTTTTTATGTTCTTCAGAACCGGGTTACCCTTGAGAATTGCGGGAATATAGATCCTGAAGATATAAATGATTATTTTGCTACAGGAGGTTATACTGCTTTAAGTAAGGTATTATTCGAGATGTCCCCTGCAGAAGTCTGCAAAGAAGTTCTTGACTCCGGTCTGCGCGGTCGCGGTGGAGCAGGTTTTCCCACCGGGCGGAAATGGGAGTTTACCCGCCGGGCAGAAGCAGACCAGAAGTATGTAATTATCAACGGTGATGAAGGAGACCCGGGAGCTTTTATGGATAGAAGTGTTATGGAGGGAGACCCTCACCGGGTAATTGAAGGATTAATAATTACTGGTTATGCAACCGGGGCTACCAGGGGTTTTATCTATGTCCGGGCTGAGTATCCTCTGGCTGTAAAAAGACTGAAAAAGGCTATAAGTGATGCTCGAGAGTCTGGTCTGTTGGGAGAAGATATTCTCGGCAGTGGTTTTGATTTTGATCTGGAAATAAAAGAAGGGGCAGGAGCATTTGTCTGTGGTGAAGAAACAGCTCTGATTGCTTCGATTGAAGGTAACCGGGGTATGCCCCGGCCTAAACCACCATTTCCTGCAAACTCTGGTTTATGGGGAAAACCAACAAACATAAATAATGTGGAGACTATAGCCAACATTCCCAGGATAATTATCAATGGGGCTGAGTGGTTCAGTAGTATTGGTCAGCCCAACAGTACTGGAACCAAGACTTTTGCTATTACAGGTGACATTCAGAATACTGGCTTAATTGAGGTTCCGATGGGAATTACCCTGAGGGAAGTTGTTTTTGATATTGGCGGCGGTATTAAAGATGGCAACGAGTTTAAAGCGGTACAGATTGGAGGACCTTCCGGCGGCTGTTTAACCCGGGAACACTTTGATCTACCTCTTGATTATGATTCTCTGCAGGAAGCTGGAGCCATGGTTGGATCTGGTGGAATGGTTGTTATGGATAATGAAACCTGTATGGTCGAAGTTGCCCAGTTTTTCCTCGGGTTTACTCAGAAAGAATCCTGTGGTAAGTGCCCTCCCTGCCGGATTGGAACCAGAAGGATGCTTGATATACTGACCAGAATTACTGCTGGTGAAGGTCAGGAAGGAGATCTTGAAAAACTGGAAGCCCTGGCCCGGCAGATAAAAGAAACATCACTCTGTGGGCTGGGAAAAACAGCACCTAACCCGGTATTAACCACACTAAGGTATTTCAGAGATGAATATGAAGTCCATATCAGGGATAAAGAATGTCCGGCCCGTCAGTGTAAAGCACTGCTCGACAGTTATATTATAAATGAAGAGAAGTGTATAAAATGCGGCCTCTGTCAGAAAGAATGTCCGGTAGATGCAATTTCCGGTGAAAGAGGGGAAGGTTTCGAGATAGATCCTGATAAATGCACTCTCTGCGGAGCCTGTAAGGCGGTTTGCCCGGTCAATGCAATATACTAAGGAGAAAGGGGTTAATTATATATGTTAATTAATATAAATAGAAATCAGTATCAAGCTGAACCGGGTCAGACTATTCTGGATGTGGCCCGGGAGAATGGTATAGATATACCTACTTTATGTTATGATGAACATCTAAGTATCGTTGGTGCCTGTAGAATGTGTATGGTTGAAATGGAAGATAATGGTACACTGATTGCGGCCTGTTCAACACCTGCCCGGGATGGTATGAATATATTAACTGAAAGCAAGAAGGTATATGAGGCCAGAAAGACTGTACTTGATCTTTTATTATCAGATCACTGTGGTGATTGTGAGGCCCCCTGTACACTTAACTGTCCTGCCAGTCTCAGGGTAGAGGAATATGTTCGGGAAGCTGCCAGTGGGAACTATCTGGAGGCCTTGAAAATTATAAAAGAAAGAATTCCTCTTCCCATGTCCATTGGCCGGGTCTGCCCCCGGTTCTGTGAAAAGGACTGTAGAAGGAATGTTATAGATGAAGAGGCTGTGGCTATTAATGATTTTAAGCGCCTGGCTGCAGACCTTCATTATGAAGAATACCTGGAAGAAAGACCGGAATTAAACGGCAAGAAAGTGGCCATTGTTGGTGCCGGTCCGGCTGGTTATTCCATAGCTTATTATCTCAGATTAGAGGGAATTGCCTCAGATATATATGAAAAAATGCCTGAGCCCGGCGGTATGCTTAGATACGGGATTCCTGAATACCGTTTACCAAAAGATATCCTCGATAAAGAGCTGGCTCATTTTGAAAAAATGGGTGGGATAAAAGTTCGCTGTAATCAAGAACTCGGTAAAGATATAAGTTTAGAGGAACTAAAAAAAGATTATGATGCTGTAGCTATAACAGTTGGTAGCTGGAAATCCAGTTCTATGCGGGTAGAAGGAGAAGAACTGGCTGAAGTCGGTATAAAATGGCTGGAAGAATTATCCAGCAATGACTGGCGAGTTAAAAATCCCGGTAAAACACTTGTTGTAGGCGGTGGAAATACAGCCATTGATTGTTTAAGAAGTTCGGTTCGCTTAAGTGATGATGAAGTTCACTGCCTCTATAGAAGGACTGAAAAAGAGATGCCGGCTGAGCAGATAGAGATAGATGAGGCCAGAGATGAAGGAGTAATCTTTAACTTCTTAACCCAGCCGATTAAATTACGAGAAGAAAACGGTAAAAAAATTCTGACCTGTATCAAGATGGAGTTAGGTGAACTTGATGCATCAGGCCGCAGGAGACCGATTCCAGTTGAGGGTAGTGAGTTTGAGCTGGAGGCAGATACAGTTATCGCCGCTATCGGTCAGAAGACAGAAACGCCTGATGGGGTTAAAGCAAACAAATGGGGTAATGTAGATGTAGACCCGGCAAACAGTAATGTGGAAGATAATTTATTCGCTGCAGGTGATTGTGTAAGTGGACCGGCTACAGTTGTAGAAGCACTGGCCGATGGAAGAAAGACTGCTTTAAGTATCAAGTCCTTTTTAAATGGAGAAAAATATGAGACTCCTTATAAGTCCAATGTATCCAGGGGTCACTGGCAGTCACTGGATAAAGAAGATTTAAATTTATTAGAAGAACCTGTTGAATGGAAGAGGAATCCTCAGACTTTAATCAGTCTGGAAGAAAGAACATCTACCTTTAAAGAAGTGGCCCGTACCTTCACTAAAGAGGAAATTGAAAAAGAAGGAGAACGCTGTCTGGAATGCAGTTGTTTTGCTAAAAATGACTGTACACTGCGTGATTTAGCAACAGAATTCAGGATAGATGAATCCAGCTTTGGAACCAGAACTGAACCTAAATTCCAGTTAATAGTCGATAACCCCTTCCTGATACTTGACTCCGATAAGTGTATTCTCTGTGGAAAATGTGTCAGGGTCGATCATGAAGTACAGTCCTCCTATGCCTATGATTTTACAGAAAGAGGTTTTAAAACCAAGATTGCTACTCCCTGTGACCAGGGTCTTGATGGAGAATTTTCAAACTGTGTCTTCTGTGGCCAGTGTGTGGAGATGTGCCCGACCGGGGCCCTGAGATATGTGCCTCATGCAGGTAAGGGTAGAGAAGATGAATTCAAGAAAGTTGTTACCACCTGTCCCTATTGTGGGGTAGGCTGTCAGTTAGAATTGAATGTAATCGATAATAAAATTGTTAGAGTGGGTTCTGTTTACCGTGATGGGACACCGAATCCTGCCGGTGAAGCCTGTGTTAAAGGACGCTTCGGCTACAGCTTTGTCAATCATCCCGACCGGCTTAAGACTCCTATGATCAAGAAGGATGGGGAGTTTGTCGATGTGAGCTGGGATGAAGCCCTTGAATATACAGCTCAGCGGCTGACTGAGATTAAAGAAAAATACGGTAGTGATGCCCTGGCCGGTTTAAGTTCAGCCAAGTGTTCAAATGAAGAAAATTATCTCATGCAGAAATTTGTGCGGGCAGTTCTCGGGACCAATTCAGTTGACCACTGTGCTCGCCTCTGCCATGCCTCTACTGTTGCCGGGCTGGTTAAGGCCTTCGGCTCAGGAGCGATGACCAACTCGATCGGTGAGGTGGAAGGGGCAGATGTAATCTTTGTAACAGGTTCCAATCCCACTGAAAACCACCCTGTTATCGGTAGTATGATGAAAAGGGCACTTGAAAAAGGAACGAAATTGATTGTTGCTGACCCGAGGGGAATTGAACTATCCGGCCTGGCCGATGTTTCGATTAACCAGCGGCCGGGTTCAGATGTAGCTCTGATCAATGGTATAATGCATGTGATAATTGAAGAAGAACTCTATGATAAAGAATTTGTAGAAGAGCGGACCGAGAACTTTGAGATGCTGAAGAGTGTTGTCAGTGAATATACTCCGGAAATGGTGTCAGAAATAACCGGTGTACCCGCAGAAAAAATCATTGAAGCTGCATGTCTTTATGGTTCTGCTGAAAAGGGAGCTATTTACTTTGCCATGGGTATTACCCAGCATAGAACCGGGACAGATAACGTCCTATCGGTAGCCAACCTGGCTATGTTAACCGGAAATGTCGGCCGGGAAAGTACAGGGGTTAACCCCCTGCGAGGACAGAATAATGTGCAGGGTGCCTGTGACCTGGGTGCACTCTCCAATGTCTATCCTGGTTATCAGGCAGTAACTGATCCGGCTATGAAAGAGAAATTCGCTAAAGCCTGGGGAGTAGAGGACCTCTCAGACGAGATCGGTTTAACTGTAGTTGAGATGTTCAATAAAATCGGCAAAGGGCTGAAAGGTCTTTATATTATGGGTGAGAATCCGATGATATCAGACCCCGATCAGAATCATATCCGGGAAGCCCTGGAAGAGATAGAGTTTCTGGTTGTTCAGGATATCTTCTTGAGTGAGACTGCTGAATATGCTGATGTCATCTTACCGGCAGCCAGTTTTGCTGAAAAAGATGGTACCTTTACTAATACTGAACGACGGATACAGAGGATTAACAAAGCAGTTGAAGCCCCCGGTCAGGCCCGTCCGGACTGGGAGATCATCTGTGATCTGGCCCGGAGAATGGGATATGAAATGAGTTATAACTCTGTGGCAGAGATAATGGATGAAATTGCAGAAGTCACCCCGATATATGGTGGAATTTATTATGACCGCCTGGGAGAAACAGGACTGCAGTGGCCCTGTACTGACCGCGAACATCCGGGAACTAAATTCCTGCATCAGGGTAAATTTTCCCGGGGCAAAGGTAAGTTCAACCCGGCAAGTTACATCCCGCCGGCAGAAGAGCCTGATGAAGAATACGACATGTTTATGATGACCGGGCGGATGCTCTATCAGTTCCATACCGGAACCATGACCAGAAATTCCGAGGCTATTAATATCTATCAGCCGGATGCCTATGTTGAGGTCAACCGGGAAGACGCTGCTGAAATAGGAATTGAAGACGGCGACCGGGTCCGGGTAAGTTCCAGACGGGGAACGGTAGAAACTTATGCCCGGGTGGGAGAAAGAGTCCGAAAAGGACATCTATTTATGCCCTTCCATTATGCGGAAAGCCCGGCTAACCGTCTGACAAATTCGGTTCTGGATCCTGATGCCAAGATACCGGAACTGAAGGTTTCGGCTGTTAAAATGGAGAAAGTTCATTAACCTTTCGATTTATTTTCTAGTTGCACAATGGTCAGGTTAATACTAGCTTCGTGACCGCGTCGTATTAACCTCTCTAAAATTGAGGAAAGTCCAGAATAACTTTCTTTGAATTGTAACATGAACTGTGATAAAATAAAATCACGATATAAGAATTTTGACGGAAAAGCAGGAGGCCTACTTTGAAAATAGCAGTAGTTGATGGACTTGGCGGCGGACTGGGCTGCCAGATAATAGAAAACTTAAAAAAAGAACTGGAAAATCCGGTTAAAATTATTGCTCTTGGGACGAATTCTGGAGCAACTGCTAACATGCTCAATAAAGGAGCTGACCGGGGAGCTACAGGTGAGAATGCTATTAAGGTTACAGCCCGTCAGGTAGATATTGTTACCGGACCCCTGGGAATCATTATCCCTAATTCTATGCTGGGAGAAATTACAGCAGCAATGGCCGAAGCTATTGTTGACTGTCCGGCCAAGAAATTCTTACTGGGAATTAATCAACCCCATTTTGAGTTAATTGGGATGAAAGAACAGTCCATTAATAATCTGGTAACTGAGATGGTTGGAAAGTTGAAACTGTTTATCAGGGACAATAGTTAGATAGTATTGTCAGTAAATCTTGCTATTATTAGCCAATTTAGCTCTTTTCTAATAGAAAATTAAAATGAAATGAAGATCACGAAGATCTTTTAGCTGTTCAGCGGAGAACAGCCGGTTTTCGTGGTCTTTTTATTTTGGTTAGATAGATTTTTCCTGGGTTAGACTGTGATTTTAAATAATTTTTAAAATCCCGCAGTAGCCGGGGTATAATAGGGGGAGAAGATATTAAGATGAAAAAAAATATTACTGCTGTTTTTATTTTGTTACTTCTTTTTGTTTTCAGTCTTAGTACCAGTGCACATTTCCAGATGCTCTTACCTTCTGATGAGGTTGTCATGCAGGGAGAAGAGACAACTATTGATTTAAATCTCTTATTCACCCATCCCATGTCAGCTGAGGAAGTAATGGACATGGATAAACCGGTAAAATTCGGAGTCTATCACCAGGGTGAATCGAAAAATCTACTGCAATCCCTACAACCGATTAAGATTCTGGAAGGAGACGCTTATGCTGCTTCATATAAGATTAAAGGCTTTGGTGATTTTATATTTTTTGTAGAACCTGCTCCCTACTGGGAAGAAGCAGAAGACAAGTATATAACTCACTGTACAAAGGTAGTTGTTAATTCGATGGGAGTTTCCAATGAATGGGACCATGAACTGGGTATGAAGGCCGAAATTGTTCCTTTGACCAGGCCCTACGGTCTCTGGACCGGTAATGTCTTCCGGGGAATTGTCAAGAAAGACGGAAAACCGGTTCCTTATGCTGAAATTGAGGTTGAATTTTTTAACCAGGCCCTCTTTCCCGCTATAAAAGGAGATAGTTACAGGGTAATTGAGGTTCCGGATGATACATTTATTACCCAGATTGTCAAGGCAGATGGGAACGGGGTGTTTGCATATGGTATTCCCGGTCCAGGCTGGTGGGGATTTGCCGCTCTGTTGGATGGTGAAAAAATAGAAGGTAAAGACCATGAACTGGGTGCTCTGATCTGGGTTAAGGCTTACGATATGAAATAGTGGAGGTAATATTATGCATATATCGGAAGGGGTTCTATCTGTACCAGTACTGGCATCTGGTATAGCGCTAACCGCCGCTGGTGTAACTATTGGCTTAAAAAAAATGAAAGACCAGGATATTCCCAAAATTGCTGTTGTCTCTTCAGCTTTGTTTATAGCTTCTTTGATTCATATTCCCCTGGGACCTACCAGTGTTCATTTGATCTTGAATGGGGTCGGGGGAATACTACTGGGCTGGCAGATATTTCCTTCTTATTTATTAATTTTACTTTTGCAGGCCATTCTACTGCAGTACGGAGGATTAACTGTGCTTGGTGTCAATACTATAATCTTTGCCCTGCCGGGTTTAATCTCCTGGTTGCTGTTTAAAACCACCGCCGGAAAATCAGAAAAACTGGACGGGATTATGGCTTTTATCTGTGGATCCCTGGCTGTGCTTTTATCCGGTATTTTACTGGCTTTTTCTTTGATGCTTACCGGTGAGTCCTGGCTGGAAGTTGCCAAACTTGCCTTGCTGGCACATCTGCCGGTAATGGTCATCGAGGGTATTGTAAGTTATTTCTGTTTATTATTTATAAAAAAAGTAAAACCTGAGCTGCTGGGAGGTATGTAGAGTGAAAATAATGGCAAATAAAAAACTTATAATATTACTGAGTCTGGGCTTTATTTTGATGTTTTCGGTTACTGCCAGTGCCCACAGGGTAGTAGTTTATGCTGCGGTAGAAGGGGAAGAGCTGATAGTAAAGGGAGTATATGGTGATGGTGACCCGGTTCAGAAGGCAGAAGTCGAGGTCTATGGTCCAGCAGGAAAATTGCTGGTCAGTGGTAAAACTGATACTGATGGTAAATATAGCTGTCCTCTGCCAGCCCGGGAAGATCTGAGGGTTGTACTTACTGCCGGTCTGGGCCATCAGGCCGAATATATTCTAAGTAAGGATGAGATTCCCGAGATAAATAACCAGACAGGAAGTACTAACCTCCAGGGAATACAGGAAGACGAATTGAGATCAATTATAAGTGAAGAACTGGATAGAAAACTTAAGCCCTTACAGAATACCCTGGTTGATATTCAGCTTGCAAGTAGCCGGCCGGGTATGACAGAGATACTGGGCGGAATTGGATATATCTTTGGTCTGTTGGCTCTCTACCTGTATTTCCGGGAAAAGAGAAGGAATAAGAACGATGATCGATGAAAGATTTGCTAAAGGAGTAAGCTGGATACACCAACTTGATCCCAGATTAAAGGTAATAATTACTGTATTAATGGCAGTTGTGATAGCAACCGGTAACAACCTGGTAATGTTAACACAGGCCTTAATTCTTGCTTTATTGCTATTACTAAGTGCCGGCCTTGATTTCAGGCTCGTATTAAAGAGGATATTAATAATTAATTTTTTTATCTTCTTTATCTGGTTTATGCTGCCTTTTACCTATGGGGGCACAACTTTATTCCAACTGGGGCCACTGACGGCTTCCCGGGAAGGTGTTTTTTATGCCCTGAGAATTACCCTGAGGTCAAATGCTGTGATGCTGATAATTATAACCTTAATTGCTACAAGTACTATTTCGGCCTTAATGCATGCTCTCAGATATCTGTATTTACCGGAAAAACTGGTTTATTTACTTTTTTTAATCTACCGTTATCTCCATGTTCTCGGGCGTGAATTCAAAAAATTGAATAATTCTATTCTGCTCAGGGGTTTTAAATCAAGGACCGGTATCCACAGTTATAAAACATATGCCTACTTGATAGGAATGTTATTTATCAAAAGTTATGAACGCTCCCAGCGGGTTTATGAGGCCATGCTCTGCCGTGGGTTTAAGGGGAAATTTTATATTATGGATGACTTTGCTGTTTCCTTTTATGATTATATATTTTTAATTACTGGTTTACTGGCTGTAGCCTGGTTTATTTTACTAGAAAAAGGTGTTGTATTTTGATGATAGAACTGAAGAATATTTCATATAAATATCCAGATGGGATCATGGTCTTAAATGATTTTAACTTTACGTTTAGTCAGGGCGACCGTCTGGGCCTGATTGGACCTAATGGTAGTGGGAAGACGACCTTGTTTAAATTAATCATGGGTTTGCTGGCACCTGATGAAGGGGATATCATAATTTTTGGTCAGAAACGGGAGAAGCAGGAAGACTATATCGAAGTCCGGGAAAAAATAGGGTTGCTTTTCCAGGATGTTGATGACCAGCTCTTTAATCCAACTGTAGAAGAAGAAGTAGCTTTTGGACCCTTAAATCTGGGTAAAAGCCACCAGGAAGCCAGGGAAATAGTCAAGGAGACCCTGAAGCTTCTGGGTATGCAGGGGTTTGAAAAAAGGATTACTTATCATCTTTCCGGCGGTGAAAAGAAGATGATCGCTATCGCTGCAGTACTGGCCATGGAGCCCAGGATTCTTCTGCTTGATGAGCCCTTTTCCGGGCTTGATAGAAAAACGACCGGCAAAATGGTAGATATTCTTAATAATAGAATTTCTCAATCCTTTATTATTGTATCTCACAATGAGGAATTGTTACAGAGGGTGACAGATAGAATTAATTATATGTAGTAATAAGAAAAGAAGATTGGATTAACCAGGAGTTTTATAAGGAGGATAAAGATGATTGAAACAGATCTTACGGAAAAGTTCAATAAATTAAAGGAAATTATTAAAGGGTTGGAAATTGTGGCAGTTGGTTTTTCCGGTGGGGTTGATAGCACTTTTTTGCTTAAA
>JADQBU010000184.1 GCA_016278435.1 Halanaerobiales bacterium | reverse complement strand
CAGGTCTGGCAGAAATGGGTTATAAAATACTACTGGTCGATGTAGATCCTCAGGGCAATGCCACCAGTGGACTGGGAATCGATAAAGGAAATCTGGAATACAGTATATATGATTTATTAATCGGTGAATCAGATATTAATAAAATCATTACCGGAACAGAGGTTCCAAATTATGATATATTACCTGCCAATATTGATCTGGCCGGGGCAGAAATTGAACTTGTTTCTACAATGTCCAGGGAAAGCAAGCTCAGAAAGACTCTGGAGAATGTCACAGATTATGATTACATAATATTCGACTGTCCACCTTCTCTGGGTTTATTAACACTGAATGCCCTGACGGCAACAGATACAATAATTGTTCCTATACAATGTGAATATTATGCCCTGGAAGGGCTGGGGCAATTAATGCAGACCATAAATCTTGTCAGAGAGAATCTTAACCCGGAACTAAGTATTGAAGGTGTTGTTTTAACAATGTATGATGCCCGCACCAATCTATCCCAGCAGGTTATTGACGAAGTAAGAAAATATTTTAAGGATGAGGTATATGATACGATAATACCCCGGAATGTTCGCCTCAGTGAAGCACCAAGTTTCGGTAAACCAATAACACTCTATGACTCCAGTTCAACAGGCGCGAAGGCTTACCGAGAATTAGCAAAGGAAGTGACTGTAAATGGTTAAAAAAAGATTAGGCAAGGGGCTGGGAGCTCTGATATCGGAAAACAACGGCAGGAGCGAACCGGGCGGTAAAATTATAAAGATATTTATCGATGACATAGAACCAAATCCCTTTCAACCGAGGGAGAATTTTGAAAAAGAGGCACTTAATGAGTTATGTAAGTCGGTTAAGGATAAAGGTATTATCCAGCCAGTAACGGTAAGACAGATTGAACCGGAAAAATATCAACTGGTTACCGGTGAGAGGAGATGGAGGGCGGCCCGGATGGCCGGCCTTAAAAAGATACCGGCAATAGTGAAGAATTATACTGACCAACAGATGATGGAAATAGCCCTGGTTGAAAATTTACAGCGGGAGGACCTTAATCCCATTGAAGAAGCACAGGCTTACCGGAAGATGATTGAGGAATTTAGTATGACCCAGGAAGATGTAGCAGGCAAGGTTGGTAAAAGCCGTTCCAGTGTTGCTAATGTAGTAAGACTGCTAAACCTTTCTCCAAAAGTTCAGGTATATGTTTCACGTGAAACGTTGAGTATGGGACATGCCCGCGCACTACTGGCCATCAAAGATAGTCAGGACCAGATAGCAGCAGCAGATTATGTGATTGAGAAGAACCTTTCTGTCAGAGAAACAGAGAAATATATTAATAGACTAAAAGGTAACGATAACGATAAACACAAAGAAAAAAAGAATGAAAACGAAGAGGTAAATCAGAGGTGGATTGATGCCAGGAATAGACTTGCTGGACACCTGGGTACAGAGGTTAAGATCAGAAATAAAAAAAATAAAAAGGAACTAGCTATTGTCTGCAGTAGTTTTGAAGACATGGAAAAGATACTTTCTATTTTTGGAGACTGATGTTTCACATGAAACAATTGCAGAAAGGATTGAGGTAAATTCATGACAGGAACTCTGGTAAATGTTTTAGCAATCATCGCAGGAAGTGTACTGGGATTAATCCTGAAGGGACGGCTACCTGAGCGAATTCAAAAAATAGTAATGCAGGGATTGAGTCTGGCTGTTATTTTGATTGGAATTCAGATGGCCCTGGTCGGAACGGAATCAGCCGATATTTTAATTATTATATTTAGCCTGGTAATCGGCGGTATTATTGGTGAAATCTTTGGTGTAGAGGAAGCTCTGGAGCATATGGCCGGAAAACTGAGAGATAGATTTGGTGGCGATGATTCTTTTTTTGTCCAGGGGTTTGTACAGGCCAGTCTGGTTTATTGTGTTGGGGCTATGGCCATCATGGGTGCTATTCAGGATGGTCTAAACAACGATCCCTCCATCCTTTTTACTAAATCTCTTCTGGATGGAACGGCTTCAATCGCTTTTTCTGCAACCTTCGGCATCGGGGTCATGTTTTCAGCAATACCTGTTTTGATATATCAGGGGGGGATATCTCTACTTGCTTCCTGGGCCCAACAGGTATTAACTGAACCAGTTATTAGAAATCTGACAGCAACCGGTGGTCTGCTTATCCTGGCCATAGGCTTTAATATGCTGGGAATGAGTAAAATTAAGATCGGGAATCTCTTGCCAGCCATTTTTGTTTCCATTATTATTTCATTCTTTGTTTTTTAATGATACATCACATTATTAAAAGCCCACATATATAATAACATAGGGATTTATAGGAAGATAGTCTTAGAGGAAAATATTATCGGGATGTCGAAATATTTTATTAGTAAAAAAGATAGGAAGGAGGTTTGAGTTTGAAAAAAATTGCTAAATCCCTGTGGAAATTTTTAAATGAAAAGATGAGCATTACAATTATCCCTTCATCTAGGTATAAAATTAAAACTTTCAGTATACGTATGCTTATTCCATTAATGGTTATACTACTAATAATTGTATCTTTTGGAGGTCTAGGTTATTTATATAAGTATTATAAGTACAATTATTTTAAAGTCGATAATGAATTTACTCAGTTTAAAGATAGAACAAATGTAGCCCAGATAATTAGTGAAAACAAAAGGTTAAAGGAGGAACTTGTAGCTCTGAATCAGGATACGGAAGAGCTCAGGGGAGCCCTCCTGGAACTGAAGGAATATAATCAAAAAATCAGAAATATGTTAGAATCCGGGGAAAAAGTGGCTCAGAAGACCTCAGAAGAGGAACGGGATGTTGATCTTGAATTGACAACGATACTTTCCTATAATCAAAACCTACTTAGTCAGGGTATTTTTGTAGGAGGCAATGAATTTTCCCTTTATTTTCAGAAACCGGATGATATGATCAGGGAAATAAATAAAAAATTAGAAACAATCAAGGAAGAAATTCCATCACAGAGGGATAATTTAGATCAACTGGAGTCCAGTGTTCAGGAATATAATGCCCGTAAGGCGGCTACACCTTCTGTCTGGCCTCTTGCGGACAAGGGGAAGGCCTATATTTCCTGTGGATTTGGCTGGAGAAACAGCCCCTTTACTGGAGAGCAGGAGTATCATGAAGGACTTGATATTGCTGTATGGTATAATACGCCGGTACTGGCTACAGCAGACGGGGTGGTTATTTATGCTGGTTGGTTGTCGGGATATGGATATATGGTTAAATTGAAACATGGTTTTGGATATTCAACATACTATGGTCATCTAAATAAAATTAAAGTTAAAAAGGGTCAAAATGTAAAAAGAGGTCAGTTAATTGCCCTGACCGGTAATTCTGGCCGGAGTACAGGTCCTCATTTACATTATGAAGTAAGGGTAAACAATATTCCCCGGAATCCAAGGAAATTTATAGGGAGGTAAAGGAATGTTCGGAGAAAACAATAAAAAAGAAGAGGCCACTAGAGGAAAGGTAGAAACTATACTGGGAAATGGCACAAGAATTGAGGGAGATATTAGCACCAACGGTTCTTTAAGAATTGAAGGAGAAGTTGTTGGTAAAATTAAGGCTAAAGGGGATCTTTTCATAGGTGAATCAGGTAAAATAAAAAATGAGATTGAAGCAAGGAATATAATAATTGCCGGTACAGTAGCAGGGAATGTTGTCGCCCACAACAAACTGGAACTTTTACCCAGTAGCACTCTGTCGGGAGATGTAATGACAGAAACTCTGAAAATTGAGGAAGGAGCCCGTTTTGTTGGGTCGAGTAAAGTTCTAAATGAAAAATCCAGAAAAAAAGAGCCAGATGCAGCAAAGAACAAAGACTCTAATCAATAATACTTAAGTCTCTGGTAAGGGCTGATACGGATTTTTCAATAGCACTGGCAATAATCTCTGCCATGTTTAATACCAGGCTTAATCTGGTGCTCTGCAGAACAAGATATTCCATATAACCTCCGACATTTACAAGCCCGGTAATATGCATGTCTCCAATTCTGGTAAGTTCTTTGTTGACACCGGTTCCCGGCTTCAGGGGACCTTTTTTTACATCGATGTAACCAACACTGTTTTTCTTGCCCAGACCGGCATCAACCGCAATTATAAAGGAATTAGTATAATTTTCTCTGATAAAGTCAATAGAATCATCAAGATTGCTGGCGTGGACGGGTTTATCAATATCACCCATTACATAAGCAGAAAGAGTAGAGCCGGTCTTTTTTAAAAATGTACCGGTCAGTGGACCCAGTGCGTCCCCTGTAGAACGGTCGGTGCCGACACAAAGAACGACAAGTTCCTGACCGGGTCTATAACCCAGACTGACTATCTGGTTATAAATTATTGTTTGCAAGAGAATTGGGGCATTTTTATTATCTACATGTACCCTGGAGCGATTGCCGGGCATTACTATCAGTCCTTCCCTTTATTAATTGTAAAGAATTACTTGTTATTAATATATATGAGTTATTATTTCGTAATATCCAGGAAATTATTCTTTTTTATAATACTAAAAATTTTTTTAAAAAAGAGAAGGATATTTTCCGTTTTGTGAGAATATAATTATATATAGAGGGAAAAATATAAAATTACATATAGGTACGGATGAAATTCGGGAGAGAGACCCCGTCAGGGGCGCCGAAGGAGCAAAGCCATTATGGTTGAAACTCTCAGGCAGAAGAATCCCGGAGGGACGTATCTCTGAACATGTATGGACAGAGGGAGCTAAAGATAAATTCTTAGCTCCCTGTTTTTAATTTTAGGCAAAACCAAGGAGGTGTATAGAGATGAATAAAACTCCGCTTACCCAGATTCACCATGATTTAGGTGCAAAGATGATTGATTTTGGCGGTTGGGAGATGCCGGTACAGTATTCAGGCATAATATCTGAACACAGAGCAGTTAGAAATCAATGTGGGATTTTTGATGTCTCTCATATGGGAGAAATAATAATCCGGGGGGAGAAAGCTACCAGTTTTGTTCAAAAACTTATTGCAAATAATGCAGCACGCTTGCAGACTGGAGGGATATTGTATACCCCGATGTGTTATCCGGATGGAGGTATTGTAGATGATATTCTTGTCTATCGGACCGGTGATAAAGACTATCTGCTGGTAGTTAATGCAGCAAATACCGACAAGGACTGGCAATGGATTCAGAAAAACAGGATTAAAGGGGTTGAAACCATTAATGTTTCAGATGATTATGCCCAGCTTGCCCTGCAGGGACCAGCTTCCAGGGATATTCTGCAGCAACTGACTGAGATAAATCTTGCTGACCTTGTATATTATAACTTTAAAGAAGGTAAAGTTGCAGGTACTAAGGCACTACTTTCACGTACAGGATATACCGGGGAATTGGGCTATGAAATTTACCTGTCACCGGAAGATGCCGTAAACCTCTGGGAATCCTTATTTTCTACTGGAGAAGATTATGGTTTAGTACCGGCCGGACTGGGTGCCCGTGATACATTAAGACTGGAAAAGAAGTACTGTCTTTACGGGAATGATATTAATGAAGAGACCAACCCCCTGGAGGCTGGTCTGGGTTGGACTGTAGATTTAACTAAGGAAGACTTTTTTGGTAAGGAAAGACTATTGAAAATCAGAGAAGAAGGTCTGACAAGGATACTTGCTGGATTCAAGGTTACCGGCCGCGGTATACCACGGCATGGATACAAAATCACAGCTGCTGGAAAAGAGGTGGGGGAAGTTACAAGTGGTAGTTTTTCTCCGACATTGGAGGAAAATATCGGTTTAGGTTATATTAAAAAAGAGCTTGCAGAACCCAATCAGAAGTTAAGTATCCTGATCCGGGGCCGTGAGATTGATGCTGAAGTTGTGAAAACACCTTTCGTTTAATTGTTGACAAATGTTTAATCAATCTTTTGACAAATATTCAAGTAAAAATAAGGGGGAAGATAATAATGGCTGTACCAAAAGAATTTCTTTATTCAGATGACCATGAGTGGATATATGTGAGTGAGGGAGAGGCCACCATCGGGATTACTGATCATGCCCAGAGTGAGCTGGGTGATGTAGTTTTTGTCGAATTACCGGAAGTAGGAAAGGAATATGACCAGTTTGAGGACTTTGCAGTAATTGAATCTGTCAAGGCTGTTTCAGATATTTATCTACCTGTAGGCGGTAAAATAATTGAAATCAATGAAGAATTAATTGACCAACCCGAACTTATCAATGAAGACCCCTATGATAAGGGCTGGCTGGTTAAGGTCGAGATTGCCGATGAGGCTGAACTGGATAACCTGATGGATAGTGAAGAATATGAAGAGTACCTGGAGGAGGGAGAATAAATGGATTATATCTCCAACACACCCCGGGAAAAGGAGAAGATGTTAGATGTAATCGGGGCCCAGGAGATCAATGAGTTGTTTGCAGCTATTCCTGAAAAGGTTCGTTTAAAGAGGGAACTTAATATCGATGGCAGTCTATCAGAACTGGAGCTTAAACGTCAGGCAAGAAAACTCACAGACCGCAATAACTCTCTGAATAATATGACCAGTTTTCTCGGGGCCGGGGCCTATGACCATTATGTTCCCAGTATTATAGATCACCTGATTTCCCGTTCAGAATATTACACCGCTTATACCCCTTATCAGGCTGAGTTGAGCCAGGGAACCCTGCAGGCTATCTATGAGTTTCAGAGTATGATCTGTGAATTGACCGGAATGGGAGTAGCCAATGCGTCCCTACTTGATGGGGGATCTGCTGTTGGGGAAGCTGTCTTAATGGCCCAGAGAATTACCAGAAAGAACAGAATAATCTTTTCCCGGGCTATTCACCCTGCTTACCGGGAAGTAGCCAGAACATACGGTAGTTTCCAGGGGCTGGAATTTGTTGAGGCAGAGCTGAGAGGTGGAACAACTGATCTGGACCAGTTTGAAAATTTACTTGATGATCAGACAGCAGCAGTTGTTATCCAGTATCCAAATTTTTATGGTTCCCTGGAACAGATGGAGAGGATACAAAGCCTTCTGGAAGAACAAAAAAAGATACTAATGATAGTTATTGCCAATCCCATGACTCTGGGGCTATTAACACCACCTTCAGAATGGGGGGCTGATATTGTAATCGGTGAAGGACAGGTACTGGGTAATCAATTAAATTATGGTGGTCCCTATCTGGGCTATATGGCGACCAGAGATGACCGTGGGTTCATCCGCCAGATGCCGGGAAGAATTGCCGGTGCTACTACAGATGCTGATGGAAACAGGGGTTATGTACTGACCCTGCAGACACGGGAACAGCATATCCGCCGGGAAAAAGCAACTTCAAATATCTGTTCAAATGAGGCCCTGAATGCCCTGATCGCCACTATCTACATGTCAGCAATGGGCAAAGAAGGACTAAAAGAAGTGGCTGAACACTCATTACAGAAGGCTCACTATCTAGCTGATAAAATTGACCAGATTTCCGGTTACCAGGTAGTTAATAAGGAAAACTTCTTCCACGAGTTCTGGGTTAAGACCCCGGTAGAACCCGGGAAATTGATAGATGAACTCCGGGAAAAGGGTATAATTCCCGGTCTTGATCTATCAAGGTTTGATGAGGAAGAAGGACTGCTTATCTGTACGACCGAGAAAAGAACCAGAGAGGAAATGGATAATTTAGTCTCTGCCCTGGAGGTGGTCAGCAATGGTTGAACCCTTAATCAAGGATTACAGCAGTACTGGACGTAAAGGATATTCTCTGCCTGAACTTGATGTACCAACCACGGAGACGGAATCCCTATTGGGGCAAGAATTTATTCGAAAGGAAGGACCGGGATTACCGGAAGTAAGTGAAGTAGATGTTGTCAGACATTATACAGAATTATCCAGTATGAATTACGGGGTTGATTCAGGCATTTATCCTCTGGGTTCCTGCACTATGAAATACAATCCCAAGATAAATGAAGATATTTCCCGGCTGGAAGAGCTGGTTAATTTACACCCCTATCAGGAAGATAATCAAGTTCAGGGATCGCTGGAAATCATGTACAGTTTGCAGGAAGACCTGAAAGAAATCAGTGGTATGGATAGTTTTACCCTGCAGCCAGCTTCAGGGGCTCACGGTGAATTCGCAGGTTTGCTCATTATCAGAAACTATTTTCTCGACCGGGGAGAGGAAAGGACTAAAGTAATAGTACCGGATTCGGCTCATGGTACTAACCCTGCCAGTGGAACTATGGCCGGTCTGGAAGTTGTGGAAGTGGAATCAAATGAAAAAGGGATGGTCGATCCTGACAAATTGCGTGAAGTTGTCGATGATCAGGTAGCAGCTTTAATGCTGACCAATCCCAATACCCTGGGTATATTTGAAGAAGAAATTCTGGAAATAGCAGAGATTATACATGATGCAGGGGGATTACTTTATTATGATGGTGCCAACATGAATGCCATTATGGGTTATACCCGACCGGGGGATATGAATTTTGATGTACTGCACTTTAATCTACACAAAACCTTTTCTACACCTCATGGAGGGGGAGGACCGGGCTCTGGACCGGTAGGAGTAAAAGGATTTCTTGCTCCCTACTTGCCCCGCCCTTTACTCAGAAAAGAGGGGATAAGGTATTACTGGGATTTTGACCTGCCTAAATCCTGTGGTAAGCTCCATGCATTTTATGGAAACTACGGTGTAATGCTCAAAGCCTATGCTTATATAAAAGCCCTGGGAGGCAAGGGGCTTAAGGAGACAACAAAGAATGCAGTGCTCAATGCCAATTACCTGAAAGCCAGGTTAAGTAAGGAGTTTGAGCTGCCGTATAAGAAAAGCAGTCTTCATGAATTTGTGCTCTCAGGTAGTAAGCAGAAAAAGAAAGGGGCCTCCACCCTTAATATTGCCAAACGGTTGCTGGATTACGGCCTTTATGCTCCGACTATTTATTTTCCGCTGGTAGTCAAAGAGGCTCTGATGATAGAACCGACTGAAACTGAAAACATCTTTACTCTGGATAACTTTGTCGAAAAGATGCTGATTATTTCCCGGGAAATAGAAAAAGATCCTGATTTGGTGAAAAATGCGCCTCATAATACGGCTGTTAAACTACTGGATGAGGCCAGAGCAGCCAGAGAGCCAGATTTAAGGTGGTAGAAGGCCAACCTAAAAACATGACAGAAATAAGAAAATATGTTAATACAATTTGATAATAAACGGGAGTATAGTCTGCATTACTGATAGAGTTATCATCAATTAATTTCAGTAGACTATATTCCTTTTTTTATCTGCAAAAAACTGGATAAAATTGAATTATGAATTAAACAGTGCTATAATTGTTGATAATAGTGAAAATATAAAACAGGGAAAGTGGTATGCTATGAAGGAAGAATTTTATTTAAAACAGATACCGAAAGAAGTTGAAGAAAGATATAAAGAGGGAGTGGATAAGCTCGATACAGGAAAATTCCAGGAGGCAGAGAAGATTTTCATGGAAGTCCTGGAAACTGCCGGAGACTTTGTCCCTGTTTATAATAAAATAGGGATTAAATATATTTATGAGAATGACCTGGAAAAGGCAGGCGAATGGTTGAATAGAGCCCTGGACAGAGATCCCAAGTTTGCTCCGGCTATAACCAATCTCGGTAGTATTGAGAAGAAGAGAAGAGATCTGGAAAAAGCCAAAAAGTACTATAAACAGGCGATAGAAATAGATGAAGAATATGGTCCAGCCTACAATAACCTCGGTGTTATTTACAGAGAAGAAGGAGACTATGGACAATCTGTTAAATATCTAAAAAAAGCCCGGAAGCACGGGGGGTACAGTTTTATACCGATCGGTGGCAGGGCTTTTTACCGGGAACCCGGATGTATAATCCCTCTGCTGATACTTATCGGGGGAATTATTTTATTTTACCTCTGGTTACATTAAAGGTAAGTAGATGCCAGAATCCTAAAAAAAAGAATAGCAGGGAGTGATGTAGATGAAAGATGATTATCAGTTAGGAGATATAGTTCGTTTCCGAAAAAAACACCCCTGTGGGGGTGAAAACTGGGAAGTTATCAGAATTGGTATGGATTTTAAGGCTAAATGTACGACCTGTGGACGGATAATAATGCTTCCCCGGCGTAAATTTGAAAAGAGTGTCAAAGACAAACTGGAGAAAAAGGGGGATTAAAATGGAGATTGGTATTATCGGACTACCTAATGTCGGCAAGTCGACCCTCTTTAATGCCCTGACCAGGGCTGGAGCCGGGGCAGAAAACTATCCATTCTGTACCATCGACCCCAATATTGGAGTAGTAGAAGTCCCTGATGAAAGGCTGGAGTTTCTGGTGGAGATGTTCAATCCAGATCGGAAAACTCCTGTTACTATAAAATTTGTTGATATAGCCGGCCTGGTAAAAGGAGCCAGTCAGGGGGAGGGATTGGGGAACCAGTTTCTGGGTCAGATCCGGAATGTAGATGCCCTGGGCCATGTTGTCAGATGTTTTAAGGATAGTGAAGTCTCCCATGTTGATGGTACTGTTGACCCTGTCAGGGATATTGATGTAATAAATACAGAATTAATACTTGCAGACCTGGAGACACTTACAAATAGGCGGGAAAAGACGAGCAGAATGCTTAAAAGTGGGGAAAAAAAGTACAAAGAGGAAATGGAGAGTTTAGAGATGCTGATTAAAGCCCTTGAGGAAGGGCAGAATATTCGTCAGCTTACTCTAAACAGTACAGCAGAAAAACTGGTTCAGGAACTGCAGTTACTAACTGCTAAACCTGTTCTCTATATAGCCAATATAGATGAAGACATAGGTAAGGAGGGAGAGGCCCTCTTAAATAAAATAAAAGAACATATAGCAACAGAGGAAGCCCGGGTAGTTGAAATCAGTGCCGGGATTGAAGCAGATTTAGTCGAACTGGAAACAGAAGAAGCCGGTCTCTTCCTGGAAGAAATGGGTCTGAAAGAACCAGGGCTAAACAGGGTGATTAAGGCCGGTTATGAACTACTTGACCTTATTACCTTCTTTACAGTAGCGGGAGGAAAAGAGGCCAGGGCTTCAACCATCTACAGGGGAGCCACCGCACCGGAGGCTGCAGGCAAGATTCATTCTGATATGGAAAGAGGTTTTATCAAGGCAGAAGTTATCAGTTTTGATGACCTGAAAAAAACTGGTTCTCTGGGTAAAGCTCGGGAGGAAGGACTGCTCCGGATTGAGGGTAAGGATTATATTGTCCAGGATGGGGACGTCTGTTACTTTAAATTTACTTCCTGATTTAACAGGACATTCTATCTTGCATTTTGTGGTTAAGAGTGCTATAATATACAGGAACTTATCATCCATGCTCTGTCACATGAGGACAGGGCCGCTTAGACCGAATGGAGGGGGTGAAAACGATGGAAAAGGTCAGGAATTATGAAACTACTTTTATTCTCAGACCTGATATGGAGGAAGAAAGTAGAGAAGAGCTTCTGGGTAAAATCAAAGGCATAATCACCGATGATGGTGGTGAGATTGTTGAGACTGATATCTGGGGCAGCAAGAAACTTGAATATGAGATACAAGACTACACATCTGGTTATTATGTAATTTTAAACTTTAATTCCAGTCCAGAAGTTATCAATGAACTGGAAAGGAATTTCAAAATTATCGGGGATGTAATACGTTATCTGATTGTAAGAATCGAAGACTAGGTGGTGAAATAAAATGTTAAACAGCATAATTTTAATCGGCAGGTTGGTACGTGACCCGGAATTAAGATATACCAGTAATGGTATTCCGGTGAGCAATTTTACTCTGGCTGTGGAAAGAAATTATACAAACCGTCAGGGTGAAAGAGAAGTTGATTATATTAAGATTGTGACCTGGAGAAAGCTGGCAGAAAACTGTGCACACCACTTAGGTAAAGGAAGACTGGTAGCGGTTGAAGGATCATTACAGATCAGAAAACGCCAGAGTGAAAAGGACGGACGGACTTATATTAATCCGGAAGTAATTGCCAGCAATGTCCGTTTTCTCGACTGGCCCAGTGATGGAAATGATAATAACCGTAGCCAGAATAATGATAATGATAATAATAATGTGGATTCCTATGAAGATAGTATGCCTGACATAGATGATGATGAGGAATTTGATGTTCCCTTTTAAAGGAGGTATTTAGAATGGCAAGAGGCAGGAAGAAATCCTGTTATTTCTGTGCAAATGATAAACCGATTGATTATAAGGACACCAAAACATTAAAAAGGTATCTTACCGACAGGGGTAAGATTGTTCCCCGGAGAATTACCGGGAACTGTTCTAAACATCAAAGACGGATTACAACTGCTATAAAGAGAGCAAGAAGTATAGCTCTTTTACCTTATGTAGAAGACTAAATATAATTTTAAAGGAGGCCGCGGTGTACCGAGTTGCCTCCTTTAATTATATATTAGGGAGATGGATAGCAGATGCAGATGGAAAGAATTGTAATAGAAGATGGATTAAAAGCCCTGGGGGCTATACTATTAATGACCATTGTTAATGTATATGTCCCATTTTTAAGCCTGTTAATCCTGGTTATCTGGCCGGTACCGGTTGTTTATATAGCGGTCAAACATGAAATGAGAGAAGCGGCAGTGGTTATAACTATTGCTGCCATTTTAAATGGACTGTTTTTTGGCCCTTTGATGGGGTTAATAACGATTATCGGGTTTGGTTTTGTGGGTTTTGTTATCGGGGGTAGTTTAAAGGAGGGTTTTTCTCCCTTTAAAACCCTGTTACTTACAGTCGCCGGGGTTCTGATCTCACAGGGTTTGATAATCATTATCTCCAGATATATAGTCGGTTTTAATGTTAATAATTTTATTAATGGTCTGGTTGACTATGTAAATCAGAGCCAGGAATTATCTGATTTTAAGGATATACTGGAAGCCCAGGTCCAACTGGTAAAGATGATATATCCGGCGATTATCATCGTATCTTCAATAGTAACCGGTATATTTAATTACTACATATCACTCTGGTATTTAAATAATACTGGTTTTGACAGACCAGTATATTTGCCGATGCGGTTCTGGCATTTTCCCCGCTGGATAATTTCCCTGGGAATAGTCATCTCTTTACTACTGAAGACTAACCCAGTATTTGTTAACCTGAATATAATATTATTTTTTCTGACTTTTATGCAGGGTTTTGCTGTTGGATTGTACTATATTGACCGGACAAGGAATACAGTATTTTTAAGATGGATATATATTTTTCTGATTGTATTTATTCCTCCGGTACCAATTCTTTTGACCCTGACTGGACTGGTTGATATGTGGTTTGACCTCAGAAGGTTGGATAATGGGAACGAAGAAAACCCTAGCTAATTTTACTATTGTAAAAGAGGTTGTTTTATATTAAAATAATCTGAACAGGAGGGAAATTATGAAGGTTATCTTAAATAAAGATGTTGAAAAACTGGGTGAAAAAGGAGAAGTTATAAACGTTGCTGATGGTTATGCCCGTAATTATTTATTGCCGAGAAAACTGGCTGTAGAGGCAACTAAAACAAAAATCAATGAAGTACAGATGAAAAGGAAGAGAAGGGCAAAAGAGGAAGAAGAAAAGATCAAGGAAGCCCGGACAATTGCTGAAGATCTTGAAAGTCAAACTTATGAATTTTCTGTTAAGGCTGGTGAGAAAGGCCGTTTATTCGGCTCAGTTACCAGTAAGGATATAGCTGAAAGGTTAGCCAAAAAGGGGTTTGATATAGATAAGAAAGAGATTGAACTTGATCAGAATATTAAATCCCTTGGTCTACATGAGATACCAGTTAAGATATACGGTAATGTAACTGCAACTATTAAAGTTAAAGTGGTTGAAGCATAAGGAGATGAAGGTTAAATGAAACCCTTCTGGAATGGGTTTTTTAACAGTAAGAATAAAAATCGACCGAGTGAAACGGTAGACGAGACTGGTCAGAAGGTCAGGATCTTATTTAAAAAAGTGAACAATTACTTCAATAATGAGCAATTACTGCTAAAAGCAGGTAAGGTCGATGCCCTGGAGTTAATGAGTTCGGATAAAATCAGGGAGCGGTTAACTGCCCTGGAGAGAATCCTTTTTGATGACCCGACAATTGAGGTTAATAGTGAAAAAATAAAGACCAAAATTGAAAGGCTGGAAGACAGATTTGCAGAACTTCTGGCAGAAAGGAGTATTGAAAGGGATCTGGAAGAACAGATAGCAGAAAAGATGGAAGAAAAACAACGGGAATATCTGAAGGAGATTAAAAAAGAGATAGTCCAGGGGAATGCCGGTACTGTTGATAATGCCCAGACTCTAAAGCGGTTAGCCCAGTTGGAGAAGATGGAGACCCGGGGACTTAACCGGTCCACACTGGAACTTGTCCGGCCCCGGAACTTGATGAGATTGTGGGCCAGGACAAATCATTAAAAGCACTGGTATCCAAGATAGCTTCTCCTTATCCCCAGCATGTTATTCTTTATGGGCCGCCTGGAGTAGGTAAAACTACTGCTGCCCGCCTCGCCCTGGAAGAAGCTAAAAAAAGAAAGAATACCCCTTTTTATGAGGATTCCAGGTTTGTCGAGGTTGATGGAACAACTCTGCGCTGGGATCCCAGAGAGGTTACCAACCCCCTGCTGGGTTCTGTTCATGATCCCATTTATCAGGGGGCCAAGAGAAAGCTTGCTGATGGAGGGGTGCCAGAACCGAAGACCGGGCTGGTAACTGAAGCCCATGGTGGTATCCTTTTCATCGATGAAATCGGTGAGCTTGATCACATGCTCCAGAACAAACTTTTAAAAGTTATGGAAGATAAAAGGGTTTACTTTGAATCATCTTATTATGATGAGCATGATGAGAATATCCCTTTATATATTAAAAAATTATTTCAGGAAGGGGCACCGGCTGACTTTATCCTGATAGGGGCTACAACCCGTGATCCTCAGGAAATTAACCCTGCTTTCCGTTCTCGTTCAGCAGAGGTCTTTTTTAATCCCCTGACCCGGCATGAAATTCAGGAAATAATCAATAATGCTGTCAAAAAGCTTGATGTCAGGATTGAACCGGAGGTAGCGGTCATTATCAGTGATTATACCACAGAAGCCCGGAAAGGGATAAATTTACTGCTTGATGCCTACAGCCTGGTATTATATGAAAATGATGAACAGGAAAAAGAGGATATAATTATCAGTAAAGAAGCCCTCTATGAAGCGATTCAGAACCGGAGAATGACACCAAATAATCAGGTCACGGCCAGTTCAAGGACAGAGACCGGCAAGATATTTGGACTCGGTGTACATGGTTTTCTGGGAACAGTGGTGGAAATCGAAGCAGTGGCTTTTTCTGCCCGGGATAAGGGAGAGGGCAAACTGAGATTTAATGAAAGTGCTGGTAGTATGGCCAAGGATTCCCTCTTTAATGCGGCTTCTGTCGTCAGAAAAATCACCGGGAAAAACATGAACGATTATGATCTACATGTAAATATAATAGGCGGGGGCGCTATTGATGGTCCTTCGGCCGGGGTAGCGATGCTGCTGGCTATAATCAGTGCTATTGAGGAAATACCCCTGAGACAGGATATAGCTGTTACTGGTGAGGTTTCGATCCAGGGTAAGGTTAAACAGGTTGGAGGAATCCGGGAAAAAATCTATGCTGCGGAGCAGGTTGGAATTAAAGAAGTGTTGATACCCAGGGATAATACTAATGATATTCATGGGCTGATTAATGGTGTAAAATTAACCCCGATTTCTACCGTCAGAGAAGCCCTGAAAAGGGTTTTAGGGGAAAATGAAAAGATTGTATTGAATAGTTAAATTTATTTGAGCATAATTTGATAATAGTATTTATCTAGCCCAAATGGTAGATAAATAATTAATAAAAAATAAAAATAGCAGAGAGTGAAAATATATTATTCCGATTCCAGCAGGGACCGGTTTTTAATGTTCGAGGATGAAGCTTTAAAATATGGGGAGAGGACAAGAGGATGGCCCCCTTTGTGATATGTACCTTATTGTGATATTAACAGAGTAATTATGATAATGTGTTTATTAATGGACACTAATTGGGTTAAAGCCGGAGTTAAGAGGTAGATAATAGACGTCCAGATTCTGATTGGGATAACTGGTCCCATCTTCTATAGTAATCTTTTTTTCTCCAAAGTA
>JADQBU010000095.1 GCA_016278435.1 Halanaerobiales bacterium | reverse complement strand
ATGAACCGCTTCCACTCGACCCTGGAGTTTTAAAAGAGTGGGAAAAACTGCAGAAGACAGCCCAGAAAGAGCTGGAAGACTAATATAAAAGTACGAGGAGGGAAATTGAAGTGAGTGATACTATTTTTAATAAGATGGCAGAAGCGATAATAGACGGAGAAATAGAGGATGCAAAAAATTTAGCAAACGAAGCAATTCAGAAAGGGCTGGATCCTCTGGAAGCAATTAACCAGGGATATATAGAGGGTATTACAAAGGTAGGGGAGATGTACCAGAAAGAGGAAATATTCCTGCCCCAGTTGATTGTTTCAGCCCGGGCCATGCAGGAGGCCCTTGCTCTACTGGAGCCGGAGCTTGAGAAACGGGGATCAGACCGGGATTCTTCCGGTAAAATACTGATAGGTACTGTCAAACATGACATTCATGAGATAGGTAAGAATATCCTGACCTCCATGTTTGCAGCCTATGGTTATCAAGTAGTAGATCTGGGGGTTGATGTTGATTGTGCAGATTTTGTCGCGGGGGTCAAGCAGGAAAAACCAGATATACTGGCCCTGTCAGCACTATTAACTACTACTATGCCTGAACAAAAAAAGGTAATTGAAGCGCTGAAAGAGGAAGGGATAACCGGTGTAAAAGTTATTATCGGTGGAGCACCTGTCAACCAGGATTGGGCTGATGAAATCGGTGCTGATGGTTTCGGGGAAGATGCCATAAGTGCAGTTGAACTGGTTAAAGAACTTATGGGCTAGAGAATGTTACAGGAAAATCGCAGTTTACCTGCCTCTTTTTTCTGTGGAATTGCTGAGGAGGATTAATTATGTTTAAAATAAACAATAACATCCAGCAGCACCCCGGTTATAGATTCTGGGATGAGGAACAGTGTTCCCGGATTCACCAGAATTCTTTAAAATTACTGGAAGAGAACGGAGTTAAGATAACTAACCAGCAGGCCTTAAAACTGTTAAAAAATGCAGGCTGCAGTGTAAGCAGTAATCAGGTTAAAATTCCACCATTACTGGTCAGGGAAATGATTACTGGTGCCCCGGAAAGAGCTGTTCTGACAGATGCCCTGGGAGAGCGGAGTATTGTTCTGGAAAGAAATCGTGTAAATTTCGGAACACTTAACACAGGAACAAATCCCGCTGAATCTGGTGATTTATTTAAAGTCGTGGAATCACTTCTTAACTTTGATTTTATTGGCCTACAGGGTTTTTCAGTTGAACATTTCCAGACCATCAGGGCCTATTCCAGAAAACCCGTTCTCTATACAGTCGGTAGACCCGGTAATCTGCAGGCCCTGATCAAGATGTCTCAGATTACTGGGGGTAATGGTTCTGATTTGATGATCTATATTGCACCTGAGAATTGTCTGGAACTGGGTGATATTACAGTCAACAAACTTTTCAGCTGTGCTGAAGAGGGTATTGCGGTTATTTATCTACCGCAGGAGATGTTAAATACTGTGAGTTCAGGTAGTATAGCCTGCTCTCTGGCCCGGGCCAACGCTGGTTGTCTGGCCGGGTTAGTAGTGCATCAGTTACATAAAAGAGGGGCACCCTTTATTTATGGAAGCAAACTTATGCCACTGGGCCGGGATGGAAGCCAGATTTACGGAGGTCCTGAGACTTCATTATTCAATGCTGGATCTGTTGCCATGGGTAAATATTATAATCTGCCGACTTATGGGAATACGGGAAGTGTGCATTTTTATAATACTGGTCTTGCGGGCGCCATGAATGCAACTTTTGGTCTGATGTCAGCAGCCTTTGCTGGTAGTAGTCTCATTAATGTACTATATTCTGGAGAGAAACTTGAGTCCGATCTGAAATATTTACTTATGATAGATGAGATCGCCGGGATGGTTAAACATTTCATGAAAGGTGTAAGTGTAGATGATGAAACGGTTCCTCTGGATTTAATCGACCAGGTGGGACCGGGCGGGGAATTTGTCACATCAGAACACACTATGCGTCATTTTAAATCGGAGACCTGGTTTCCCCGGTTTATGAACCGGGCTCATTTCTCTAAATGGCTAAATGAAGATGGAAAGGCCATGGGAGATAAATTAGAAGCCGGTGTGGAAGAAATTTTAAAGAGGGAAGACCCAGGTGGAGTTTCTCAGGAGCAGTTAACCGAAATGGCTGGAATAATAGAAGATTTAAAGCTGAGCCAGGAGTGAGGGGATAATATGGGTAATGTTATTAATAATAGTGGTTTGCCTGAATTAAAGATATGGACCCGTGACCAGTGTTATGAACTGCATCTCAGGTCTCTGGAAATTCTGGAGCGAACCGGAATAATTGTACATGATGAAACTGCCAGGGAAATTTATAAGAAAGGTGGAGCCCGGGTTAAAGGTAAAAGAGTCCATCTGCCGGCCTGGATGATAAAAGAGGCTATAAATACAGCCCCTGATCGAATTACCCTTTACGGGCGGGGTGGAAATTTAGTTGAACTCCGGGACCGGATTATTAATTATGGACTGGGCACCGACCTGCCAAATTTTCGGGATACTTTTACTGGAGAATATAGACAGACGACCTATCAAGATATAGTCGATGTGGCCCGGGTAACAGATTATCTGGCCAATCTTGATTTTGTTGCCTCTCTGGGACTGGCCAGTGATGTAACCACCAGGCTGGCAGACCTCTATCACTTTCAGGCCATGCTCTTACACTGCAGTAAACCAATCTTTACAACTGCTACTGACCGGGAAAATCTGCAGGCTTTGATCGATATGGCCGCTGTTGTAGCCGGGGGCTATGATGAGTTGAAAGAAAAGCCGTCTTTTCTACTCTATACAGAACCAATTTCTCCCCTGGTTAACAGTGTAGAGGCTCATCAAAAATTAATACTGGCAGCAGAACATGAAATACCTGTGACTTATGCTGCCGGAATATCAGCCGGAGCAACAGGTCCGATGACTATTGCCGGTAATTTTGCTCTGGCCAATGCTGAGGGACTGGGTGGACTCGTTTTACATCAACTGGTAAACCCAGGTGCTCCTTTCCTCTATGGAGTAGTTCCGGGACCGATGGATATGAAGACGACTATTACTCTCTACGGCGGTCCAGAAGTACCTCTAAATTATTGTCTGGCCGGGGAGATGAGTGATTTTTACCATCTGCCTTCATTTGGGCTTTCTGGCTGTACAGATTCGGCTCAACTGGATGAACAGGCAGCAATAGAGGGGATGTTCTCAATCTTTGCTGCTGCTCACAGTGGAACTAACCTGGTTCATGATAATGGCTATATAGGCAATGGACTTGTAGGTAGTCTTGATATGCTCCTTTTCTGTGATGAATGCATAAATATGGTCAAATATTATATGAACGGCATACCGATGGGGCCGGGAAAATTGAGTACAGACCCCGAGCAGGTAATGAAGGAAATTGCAGATGAAAGATGGGATTTCTCGTATCTTGACCGCAAGCAGGAAAACCGGGGGAATAATACACTGGAGCAACATATCAAGGAAAAGATAGAGTATATTTTAAACACGCACACTCCAGAACCTCTCACAGGAAAAATTGTAGAAGAACTGGAACAGATTATCAGAAAAAATGAGGAGCGGTTAGATTAATGAATATATTTTTTCTACTACTCTTCCTTCTGGCCGGTTTTGTCATAGGCTATTTAAGGCTATTTCCGGAGGAGGCTTATAAATATACAGATAAATTAACTATGGTAGGATTAATCGTCCTCCTTATCTCTATGGGGGCAAAGATAGGGGCCAATGAAGATATCTTAAAACAGCTAGATAGAATAGGTATTCAGGCCCTTTTACTTGCCCTGGGTAGTATTGCCGGGAGTATCATCATGGTTAAAGTCTTTACTTTAAGGATGAAGTTTGAAGTTAAAGTTAAAGAAAAAAAGCCAGAGGTAGAGAAACTTGAAGATACAAACCGGTTAATGACTTTCATCATCATATTTTCTGTAATAGGTGGTATTTTGTGTGGACTTCTTCTTATCCCCTATGAGTATTTAGCAATGTTGGACCTGGTTACAACCTATATGCTGGCTGTTATCTTCTTCGGAGTAGGCATAGATATAGGAAGGAAAAGGGAGATTTTAGCTCAGATCAAGGAATCCGGTTATGGGATTTTATTAATTCCGCTGTTGATAGCAGCGGGAAGTATTGCCGGGGCTTATTTTGCCGGTTTTTTTGTGGGATTACATATAGAAGCAGCTGCTGTCGGAGCTGGGTTTGGCTGGTACAGTCTATCCGGAGTATTACTATCCCAGCTTCATAGTGTTGAACTTGGTTCACTGGCTTTTCTTGCAAATGTTACCCGGGAACTTATCTCGGTTCTTATTATGCCTTTTGTCGTTAAATATTTTGGTAAAGTTACAGCAATTGCACCCGGGGGTGCAACTACCATGGATGTAACCCTTCCTGTCATCAAGGAAATTGCAGGTGATGAGATGGTTATTCCTGCTTTTATCAGCGGGGTTGTTCTGACGGCTCTGGTACCGATTCTTGTTCCTTTTATTATTGGACTTTAAACCAGGTTAATTTAATGTCTGGGGTTTTTTGAGACTATTTTAATACCCTGGGTCAGGACTTTTATAATATCTACCCTGTATTGTTGTTCAAATTCGGCGATTTTGGTATGAACATTTCCGCTGTGGCTGACAATATATTTGGCTGGTAGACGGTTTAAAGCATAGGAAGCAATATCGAGTAAACACTTTTCACAGGTACATACTCCTGCAAACTCTTCTGAAGTAAGCATTTCCTCCATGTTTTCCAGAACGATATCCTCAGTGTGATTTTTTAATTTATCTTTTAAGCTTTTCATATAAACTCACCCTCTCTATAAATTCAACACTTTTATCTATATTTCTGTAAAATTATCCTGAATCCTTTAAGTATTTTTGTCCGCTGTAAAAGGCGGGCTTTTATAATTGACAAAAGCAAAAGTATATCATATACTATATTTGAACAATTATTCAAATAAACATATATAGGATTGTTTCCAGGGGAGGAAGAAAAAATGGCTGAATCAGAATTAATACAGGAAGAATATAAAGTAAAATATTTACTTCAGGGATTAGCCTGCTCTAGCTGTGCAGCGAAGATAGAAAAGGCTGTTATGGAACTTCCCTATGTTAAAAAAGTAGAATTAAATTTTGCGACCAGTAAAATAACTGTTGTAGGTAATAGTAAAACGGTCACGGATATGACTGAGAAAATTCAGCAGATTTCCGATGGGATAGAAAATGGCATTAAGGTCGAGAAAATTGATAAGGAAAATACCTCTAATAACTTCAGAGCAGATGGAAATACTACTACCGGTAGTGGAAAAGCAGAAGATGAGGAGGAAGGAAGTTATTTGAAATGCCGTTTTTGGCCTGGTGTAGTATTGTTTGTTCTGGCCCTTGTTTTATTTGAAGTTCCAGTTGTACATGAAAGAATCTCAGGTTTTCAAGTATATATAGAGTGGATTCTTTATGGTACAAGTTATCTATTGATCGGAGGGCCAGTTTTACTGACAGCTTATATGAATATTAGACGCGGTAGGATTTTTGACGAAAATTTTCTGATGGTAGTTGCCACCATCGGTGCTTTTGCCATTCAGGAGTTTCCTGAAGGAGTAGCGGTAATGTTATTCTACATGGTGGGAGAGATGTTTCAGGAAAGGGCTGTAGACCGTTCCCGCCGTTCGATAAAAAGTTTGATGGATATCAGACCGGATTATGCCAATCTTAAACAGGGAGAAGAAATCAGTAAAGTTGACCCTGAGCAAGTGAAGACTGGAGATATTATAATTATAAAACCGGGTGAAAAGGTACCACTTGACGGGGGGGTTCTGGAAGGGAGTTCCATGCTAGATACTTCAGCCCTTACCGGGGAATCGGTGCCGCGCAAGACAGAACCCGGGGAAGAGATTTTAAGCGGAATGATAAATAAAAATGGATTATTAACTGTCCGGGTCACAAAAGAATACGGACAGTCGACAGTGGCCAGGATTCTTGAGCTGGTTGAAAACGCCAGCGGCAAGAAAGCTCCTACAGAACAGTTCATTACTAAATTTGCCCGTTATTATACTCCGGCTGTGGTCTATACTGCATTAGCCATTGCTGTTTTACCACCACTATTTTGGCCGGGAGCAGTCTTTACGGACTGGTTTTACCGGGCTTTGATTTTTCTGGTAATCTCCTGTCCCTGTGCCCTGGTTGTTTCAATACCTCTGGGATTTTTTGGAGGAATCGGCCGGGCATCCAGGCAGGGAATACTGGTTAAGGGCGGCAACTACCTTGAAGCTTTAAATAATGTGCGCCAGGTAGTTTTTGATAAAACAGGCACACTGACCAGGGGGGAATTTGCAGTAAATAAGGTTGAACCTGCTGAGGGATTTAGCCGGGAAGAAGTATTAACAAAGGCAGCTTTTGCTGAGAACCATTCAACCCATCCAATAGCAAAATCAATTATGGAAGCCTATGACCAGGAGATTGACAGCAGTAGGATTACAAATTATCAGGAAATCTCCGGCTATGGAATAAAAGCAGTTGTAGACGGCCAGGAAGTGCTGGCCGGAAATTTTAAGCTTCTTGAAAAAGAGGGGATTGATTATCAGGAAACTGAGGCAGAAGGTACTATAGTTTACATGGCTGTCGATAATAAATATGCTGGTTATATAGCTATTACCGATGAGTTAAAAGAGGATGCCGTCACGGCAATTAAAGGCTTGAAAAAGGCCGGAATTAAGAAAATATCAATGCTGACTGGTGACCAAGAGGCAGTTGCTGAGAATGTTGCAAATAGACTTGGCCTTGACAGCTATTATGCTGGTTTACTACCAGACCAGAAGGTAGAAAAGGTTGAGGAACTACTAAATAATAAAAATGAAAATGATAAGTTAATCTTTGTCGGTGATGGAATCAATGATGCGCCGGTTCTGGCCCGATCAGATATAGGAGTGGCCATGGGAGGGCTGGGCTCAGATGCAGCGATAGAAGCAGCAGATATTGTACTGATGACAGATGAGCCCTCGAAATTGATTACAGCTTTTGAAACGGCTCGCAGAACGAGACACATTGTCTGGCAGAATATTGTTATGGCTCTGGGAGTCAAGGGTATTGTCCTCATCATGGGAGTGGCCGGGATTGCTACCATGTGGGAAGCAGTCTTTGCTGATGTAGGAGTGGCTTTGCTGGCGGTCTTAAATGCGATGAGGATCAGCCGGGTTAAGTAAAGATAAAGGGAGAGGATCTCTTGTATTAAGAGGGCATGTTTTGTATTTATATGATGCTATATTTAATAAAAGCTGGTTTTTCCTGTTTATTGCTGGAATGACCGGCTTTTCTTGGTTTTGTTAGCAAAAAAACATTCCATTATTGTGCAGAATGTAATATAATTAAAGAGCAGGATTAATATATATTATTGTCTGTTATAAATGAATTGTCATCAAGGGGGGAGCTTATGAAAGTAAAACTGGTTGGGGTTTTAATTTTAATTGTGTTTTCAGGTATATTATTGACGGGCTGTGGTGGTGGGGGGGTTAATCTCTATGATGTTACAATTATTGGAAATGTAGAATATTTTTATCCAGTTGATAATTACTATCCTTTAACTAATGCTGATATTTATTTTAATTCTTTCCCTGTTGGTACAACAGATGCTGGGGGGAATTTCCAATTCAATTTAATTTCTGCAAGAAGCTCATATTTAGAAATTAGAAAATATGGTTATATCACAGAAAAAATATATGTACCTATAACAAGTGATGGTGAGATTACTATGTCCGATATATTAGTTGAAGATGAAGAATATTCGGGAGATATTTCTGGTAAAGTTTTTTTATTGCGACAAGACAATTCAAGCATTTCTGCAAGCTCTGATAATCCCTATGGTGTTGTAAAAGTTATGGCAACAAAAAAAGACTATATTAATGAAGAGTATTTAATAGTTAGTGATATAAGTTCTGTATATTATAATAGTAATAACCCTGATGATCCCAAAAATGGTGATTATACGATAGAACATGCAAAAACAAATGAGGCTCTGACTGTGATTGGGATTGAAGATTTAGATAGTGATAATACTATAGATATTGGTGAATTCTTTGGAGAGCTTGATAATGGAGCCACTATAACTTTAAATGAAGATGATGATATATCGGGGAAAAATATATATTTACAACCATATGTCTCCCCATTTTGAAAAGCAGTTATTTTATAAATCCCAAACCCTGAAAGGAGAAATTACTATGAAAAGAAATTATTCGATCGTATTATTGCTAACACTTATATTGTGTCTTTCATTATCGTTTATAACATCGGCAGCCAATGATAATAAGGAACTGGTGGGGAATTTTTATCTGCAAAGTAGTCAAATCATCAAGATCAATTCTAATGAATATGTACCGCTGGAAAAAGTAGCTGGAGCATTGGATTATAGACATGACTGGGATAGGGTTAAAACCCAGGTGCAGGGGCATATTAATAACCGAAATTTTGAGGCTAATAATTATCTCATAGCCTATGGCTACCTATATCTTCCCCTGGATTTTTATAAGGATTTACTTGAGATAGAGATTGTTAAAAATGGAAACAGATATTATATTTACCGCGACAGGCCCGTTATACAGATTAGCCCGGATTTAAAACTGGTTTTACAGACCGATAAAACTGACTATGAGCGACATGAACCAATGGCAGTATCGCTGCTGTTAATCAACCAATCTAATCGCTCTTTTACTTTGAGATTCAACAATAATAGACCATATAACCTTGCTTTGAAGAGAAATAATAGAGTGATATGGTCTTATTCAGAAAGTGATTATAGAACAGGATTATCACTTGAAATTCTTAAACCGGGAGATTACCGGCTCTTTACTGTTTTAATTGAACCGGGAGAAGAGACTTACTTATATCGGTCTGACTATACTCTGGAAGCAGAAATTGTGTCCACAAATGGTGTAATCTTACGTAATGAGTTAAAAATTGAAATTTATTAAAAAAAGTTGGTAATATAAATAATTTATGTTTTGACTAAGGGTCGATGGAGATAACAAATACATTCTTCATCGACCTTTTTTTCTAAAACAGGCAGATGAGCTGCTTTAAATCCCCGGGAAAAAAAGTAAGGCATCTTTTTAAAAAGATGCCTTACAGAGTTCTAATGATCACACAAAATCAATTGTGGATTTTAATGTTTGCGGCAATATTTTTTGTCAAAATAAAATATTGCCGGAATCTAATTAAATTATTTTTTATATCTAATGTATCTTTAATTAAAGTATAATAAAAAAAACTATTGATGTCAAGAAATTTTGAATACAATTGTCCAATAAATAAAGTTAAATCGCACAAATTCAAAAAAATATAGCACAATATAATTGCATTAAACCGAACAAATTGATATAATACTGGTAGAGGTGGTTTCTATGAAAAGGAATAATTATAAAGAAGGTACTATTATAACAGCAACAGAGCTTAAGCAAAACCTGGGAAAACATCTGGATTTTGTTGTGGAGCAGGATAATGATCTGGTCATAACCAGAAATGGTAAAAAAATTGCCAGATTGACACCCTATGTTACAGATATTGAAAAGTACTTTACTGTCCGGGAAAATGCCCGGGAGTATCAATATGGGGGAAAAAAAGTTTCTTATCAAGAATTTATGGAGATTTATGAAAAAAGCACTTTAAGGATGGAATTTATCAATGGTGAAATCGTTATACTGGGTTCACCCACTGCCGGTCACCAGGAAATACTGGGTAAATTGCATCTTATATTTTCCCAATATTTTAAGGATAAAAAATGTAGAGTATTTCTGGCACCTTTTGATGTCCATTTCAATAAAAAGGGTTTTGAGGAGCCGGATGTTATGCAGCCCGATTTACTGGTAGCCTGTGATCTGGAAAATAATATTACAGAAAAAGATAAATATATGGGAACCCCGGCTCTGGTTATAGAAATTTTATCAGACAGCACCAGAAATAAGGATATGGTAGACAAATTAAATACCTATATGTTATCAGGGGTAGAAGAATACTGGATCTTTGATCAAAAACAGGAAAATATTATGATTTATTATTTTGAGAACTGTGAAATTGCTAGTTATAATATATTTAAAAAAGGAGATATCGCCCGATCTATTGTTTTTAGTGGACTATCAGCAGATGTTGAAAATATATTTGCCGATTTGATATGAGAAAGAGGTGATATTCATGGGTGAAGAAAAAAACGAAAATTATGTTAAGGAGACTGCAAAAAACAAGCTTTATACATATGGAGAATATCTGAACTGGAATGATGAGAATAGATATGAGTTGATTGACGGCAGAGTACATTTAATGTCTCCAGCTCCTTTTCGCCAGCACCAGAAAGTACTGGGAGAATTATTTCGACAGTTCTCCATATATTTATTTGATAAGGATTGTGAGATCTATGTTGCCCCATTTGATGTCAGGCTGCCTGAAGGTGATGAAAAAGATGAGGACATAAGGACAGTTGTACAGCCAGATATAGTAGTAGTATGTGATATAGATAAACTTGATGAGAAAGGATGTAAGGGTGCACCTGACCTGGTAGTCGAAGTTCTTTCTCCTGCTTCCTTTGGCAGAGATAGAAAAGATAAAAGGGACCTTTATGAAAGACATGGAGTCAGGTAATACTGGCTGGTAGATTATAATGAAAAGACAGTTGAAGTCTATTTGTTGGCCGGGGAAAATGAATATGGGAAACCGGCTGTTTATGTGAAAGATGATAGTATCCCTGTAAGTATTCTGAGCGGGTTGGAGATAAATCTTTCCCATGTTTTCCGGGAATGATATAGGGATGATATCTATTAATATGGAGAATATCTGATTCAAATTTTCAAGTTTTAATTTCAGAAAAAATATCTTTTAGTGGTATTTCCAGTCCGGCAAATTCAGTTGACTTAATTATATCTTCTTCTTCAAGGTGATTTAAACCGACAACATCTCTATCCTCATTGAAGTAGTACTGGCTAATTTGTTTGTTTTCTATATCGACAAGCCAGTATTCTGAAACACCGCTCTTCATGTAGAGGTTCAACTTTGTAACCATATCCTTGCCCCTTGTTGATGGAGATAATACTTCGATGATTAATGAAGGGATACCTTCATACTTATTATCTTCAGTGACATTTTCTTCATCACAGACCACGACAAGATCCGGCTGGACGACATTGGGGTCTTCTTCGAATTTAGTGGCAAAACCGAAGAGTTTTACATCCAGGGGTGCAGTTAATGAGCGGCATGGTTTTCCTTTAAAGTAGTTGTAAAAATGTCCAGCAATTTCATTGACTATCACCTGATGATTAAATCTGGGTGAAGCCAGTAAATAGATCTCACCATCGATCAGTTCATATCTCTGGTCAGATGAGTTAACAAGATCCATATATTCTTCATAGCTAACCTTTCGCGGTATGTTGTATTTTTCCGACTCTTCATGGATAAGGGCATAATCTGGTTCTACATAGTGAGTGAGTTTAGCCACAGTCTTTCCGTTTTTGACCACAATAATATCTTCCTTTTCCGTTAAAGCAAGGTATTTCCCAAAAGCATTCTGCAGATCTGTACTGTTAACTCTCATATTTTCACCTCAATCCTTGATTAGTTATAATTATATTGTAAAATAGCTATTATGTCAAGATAAATTAGCTATAATGGGCTGCATACTTAACTGTATATTTAACTTTGTTTTGCATAATAAACTAAATTATGGTAAAATTATTAAGTGTATTTTAAGAAGCGAGTATATAAGTGAGTATATTTATAAAGGATGTGGTATATTTGACACAAAAAGAAGATAAACTAAAACAGTTAAACCAGGAATTATTGAATTTAATCACAGGGGAAAAAGACTGGCTGGCTAACATGGCCAATGCCTCTGCCCTTATTTATAATAAGCTTGATAATTTAAACTGGGTAGGCTTTTACCTCTTAAAAGATGGAGAACTCGTGCTGGGTCCTTTTCAGGGTTTGCCGGCCTGTATCCGGATTAAAATTGGTAAGGGAGTCTGTGGAACAGCGGTAGTTAAGAGGAAAACAATTTTGGTAGAGGATGTCCACCAGTTCCCGGGCCATATTGCCTGTGATCAAGCCTCCAGGTCAGAGCTTGTCATTCCCCTGATAGTAGAAGGAGAGGTAAAAGGAGTACTGGATCTAGATAGCCCCGTCAAGTCCAGGTTTGATGTTTTTGATCAAAAATATCTGGAAGAATTCTGCCATATCCTGATTGGAAATTCCAATTTTACTTTCTAATGGGGGGATTAATTTATAATGAGGACAAACAGGGAAAAGCTGGTTATGCAGGCTGTACAGGGTGGGATATCCCATCCACTTTCAGGCAGGAATCCCTATAAAACAAACAGGGACGGTCTGGGAGAAATTTTGCCTGGAGTTGGTGGTATTTCCTACAATGTAAAGGTCGGTGATTCAGCATTTGGCTGGGCTGGAGATCATATCGAACCGGGAGTCAGTATGAAGATTACTGATTCTTCCCGTTCGGCTGAAAAGTACGGTCTGGAATTTCTGGCCTGTGTTGGTAACAAAGCCCGGGTTGTTGACGGTGAAGCCAAGGGTGCAGAAGGTATCGTAACCGGTACCCACGGTGGGATAGACCATGTTTTAATTTATTTTCCGGATGAAGATCAGGAAAAAATGAAAATCGGCGATGAAATACTGATAAAAGCCTGGGGACAGGGCTTAAAATTACTGGATTACCCGGAAATTAAAGCCTACAATCTGGATCCATCTTTTATGGATAAAATGAGAATTACAGAATCACATGGTATTTTAGAAGTACCAGTTACTGCTGAAGTACCGGCACATTTAATGGGCTCCGGAATTGGCTCAGCTTCAACTGCTCTTGGTGATTATGATATTACCACAGGTGATGAAGAAATCAGGGAACTTGGTCTGGACAAATTGAAACTGGGTGATATTGTCTATCTTAAGGATTGTGATAATACTTATGGTAGAGAATACAGGAAAGGTGCAGGTAGTGTCGGGATAGTTATTCACAGTGACTGTGTAAAAATGGGCCACGGGCCAGGTGTTACTACCCTTTTAACTTCAAAAAGAGATATAATTAAACCGGTGCTAAATCCCAATGCTAATATCGCTCATTACCTTGATTTGAGATAAACAGGTACAATTATGTACAGTTACAAATATTAACCTGTGTAGTTAAAACTAAAAATGTTTATACTAAATAACGGAGGTGGCGCCCTCATAAAATGGCAGAAATAATGTCAGATAAAACCAAGTATGAATTGGCTGAGGAGCTCGGATTTGCTCATAAAGTCAAGGATGGTGATTGGGGCAATATAACCACCCGTGAAGCCGGGTTATTGGTGCGGGAGGCTATCAAGAAGGCTGAATCACTGATGACCCAGCAGAATGGAAGGCAGTAGGAGATTTTCTCTCCTGCTGCTTTTTCCATTTGATTTGCAGGAATTTTACAGGGTTTAAAGAATAATAATATTATAGCGATATATTTTATGGATATATTCACCAGAAAAATCGACAAAAATTTTAGATAATTGAATTAATTCTTTAAATTAAACTGGAAAGCAGATCGGGGGAGATTAAAAAGTGCTTGATCTTGCCGGGAAATTCAAAATTTTATCCCTGAAAGACATTGAGGAAATACATCAGGCAAGTATGGAGATATTGACAGATATAGGTATAAAACTGGAAAATCAACAGGTGTTAAAGTACCTTAAGGATAAGAAGGTCGATGTAAATCCAGAGAATTCAATAGTTCGTTTAACCAATACTGTAGTAGAAGAAGCACTGGCGACAGCTCCCTCTGAAATAGTTTTATATGGTCGTGAAGATGAAAATAATCTCATTCTCAATAATGAAAATGTTTATCTGGGAAGTGGTGGAACCGCTGTAAATGTTATTGATTTATATGATGGTCAAAGACGCAAAACTGTAAGTAAAGATGTTGTCGACACAGCCCGCCTGGTTGACAAACTGCAGTATATAGATTTTTATGTAATTCCTGTTTATCCCGGTGATTATGCAAAAGAAAAAGCAGATGAGATAAGATTTATTAATGCCCTGGAACATACCAGCAAACACGTAATGGGCGGGGTTTATACCGGTGAGGGGATTAAAAAAGTAATCGAACATGCTGCAGAACTGGCAGGCTCCAGGCAAAAATTACAAAAAGAGCCTTTTATCTCGATGATTACTTCGATTATCAGTCCCCTGCAGATGGAAAAAAATTATGCTGGTTTCCTAAAATATATAGTTGAGCAGGGAATTCCGGTAGTTGCTCCTCCAGCTCCAATAGCCGGAGCTACTTCACCACTTACTCTGGCCGGAACACTTGCCCAGTTAAATGCTGAGACCCTGTTCGGAATTGTTTTAACCCAGTTAATCAAACCCGGTGCCCGTGTCTTATATGGTATAGTACCAACGACGATGGATTTAAAAACATCCAGTTTCAGGTTTGGTTCTATAGAAACAGGGATAATGAATGCAGCCGGTGCTCAACTTGGCCGGTATTATAATCTCCCTGTCTATAATACAGCCGGGGTAACTGATGCCCGTATTCCAGATATTGAGGCTGGCTATGAAAAGATGGCGAATATTCTCCTGTCGGCTCTGGCCGGATCTGATTTTATTCACGATGCAGCAGGTTTGATTGATTCTGGACTTACTGTTGCCTATGAACAATATGTTATAGATAATGAAATTCTGGGGATGGTTAAACGGGTTTTAAAGGGAGTTGAAGTTAACAGAGAAAGGTTAGCTGTTCAGGAAATAAGAGATGTTGGAGCAGGTGGTAATTTTCTTACTGCTCCAGGTACTCTGAAATATATGCGAAGTGAACTTTTTGATCAGAAATTGATGGAACCCGCCCGCTGGGAGGAATGGAACAAAAAAGGAGCCCGGGATGTCCGGGAAAGAGCAGCAAATATTGCCAGGGAGATACTTAACAAAAAGGAGGGTGACTGATGATTGTTCTGGAGAATTTGAAAAAAAAGTATTCAGAAACCGATAGACCAGCAGTTAATAATTTAAATCTAAAAATAGGTGAAGGTGAAACCTGTGTTCTGGTAGGTCCATCCGGATGTGGGAAGACTACAACTTTAAAAATGGTCAACAGGCTAATAGAACCGACAGAAGGAACCATATATATTAATGATAAAGATATTAGAGAAGAGGACCCTATCACATTGCGTAGAGGTATTGGCTATGTAATTCAGGAAATCGGCCTGTTTCCCCATATGACTATTTATGAGAATATTGCCACTGTTCCCCGGGAACTGAACTGGGAGGAAAATAAGATCAAAGATAAGGTTTTTGCTCTGATGGAACTGATGGACCTTGATCCGGACATTTACAGTAAAAGACGCCCGGGGAATTTGAGTGGTGGACAGCGGCAGCGAGTTGGAGTTGCCCGGGCTATGGCAGCCGACCCCCCTGTGATGTTAATGGATGAGCCCTTTGGTGCTGTGGATCCCATAACCCGGGGGAGACTACAGGATGAATTTCTTAATATGCAGGAAAAATTTCAGAAAACTATTGTTTTTGTGACTCATGATATAAATGAAGCACTCAAAATGGGAACAAAGATTGCAGTCATGAAAGATGGAAAACTTGTTCAGTATTCTACTCCCGACGAACTACTGTCTCAGCCTGAAAATGAGTTTGTTGAAGATCTTATCGGGGGAGACTCTACACTCAAGCGCCTTAATTTAATAGCAGCCAGGGAGAAGATGAAGGATCCTTTATTAACTGCCTTTGATGATGAAACAGTAGAGGAAGTAAGGGAAAGGGTAGGAACTAAACCGGGAAATAGGATTTTTGTTATAGATAAGAATAATCACTTACTGGGTTATTTCCCAAAGGTTGAGCTTAAACGGGAGGGACAAGTAAAAGAATTTATTCAGCCCCTGAAAACCACTATAGCAGATTTTACCCGCTTAAGTGAAGCTCTTTCAGAGATGTTAGATGTTGGTGAAAGCTCGGTCTGTGTTGTCGATGAAGATGATGTCCTGCAGGGGATAGTAGAACTGCAGGATATAATTGAAGCAGCCAAGAGCAGAGATAAGGGGGAATGACAAATGGGATTCTGGGCATATCTAGTCGAAAGACATGCACTGATCTGGCAATTGATTGTTGAACACATCGGGTTTGTTTCTTTTGCTATTGTGATTGCCATTATTGTCGGGGTTATTCTGGGAATACTGTCCTCGTATTATCCTGGACTGGCGCATATTATACTTCCTTTTACCCAGATTACCATGACAGTTCCTAGTATCAGTTTGATGGGTGTATTAATCCCACTGGTGGGAATCGGGGTACCGAATGCCATTATCTGTCTGGTAGTTTATTCTCTGCTGGCCATTGTCAGCAATACATATACCGGGATTAAAGAAATACCAGATGAATACCTGGAAGCTGCAAAAGGTATGGGGATGACTGAGCACTGGATATTATTTAAAATAAAAATACCTCTGGCTTTACCGGTTATTATAGCTGGAATAAGGACTTCCATTGTAATGATTATTGGAATCGGTGCCATAATGTCTTACATCGGGGTAGGTGGACTGGGAGATTTGATTTTCAGAGGGATTGCCAGAACCAGGCCGGAAATGATATTAACCGGGGCAGTTTTTGTCAGTATTTTATCAATCTGCACCGATTATTTTTTCGGAATGCTGGAAGGTTATTTTTCCCGGAAAATCTCCTGACTTTAAAATATTAAGGGTGGTGAAAACTTA
>JADQBU010000018.1 GCA_016278435.1 Halanaerobiales bacterium | reverse complement strand
AGGGGAAGCATTTTACGGGGAGAAAAACCCACAAACTAAAGAAAAGAAAACTAAAGAAGAAAAAAGTAAAGAAATGGAAAGTTTAGTTACTAAAGCTTATAAAAATTATTTTAATCAAACTAATCAAAATAACATTAACATTTTACAATCCTATCTCAATAATGGAATGAAAGAGAAATTAATAATTAGGGCCATGAAAATCACCAATAAAAAAAATAAATCATTCAACTATTGCCGGGGGATACTGAAAAATTGGTCTGATGATGGAATAAACGAAATTAAAGATCTTAATAAAATGCACGAAGATCCATTAAAAGCTACAATATCTGATGAAGAAATTAGGGAGCTGGTTGATGGTGGATAATCTGGTAGATATACAACTTGAAAGACAAATACTGGCTTCTATTCTTGAAGATGGAACCTTAGTTGATACTTTATTTGAAACAGCAGATGAAACCCTATTTACTGATAAAATTGCACGGAAAACATTTAAATGGATTAAAAATCAATATATGAAAAATGAAAGAATATCTCAAGTAACAATGGAAAAAGAGAGCAATATAAATATTGAAGAATTAATAAAATATGGTACCAGAGAATTTGAATTTGAAGATTCCTTAAATATACTGGAAAAATTAAAAATAAGAAGACAGTTAATTAAAGATGCAAAGAAAATATATAATTTAGCTAAAAATAATAATCTTAATAAATCTGAATACAAACATCTAGAACAGGAAATTGTGTTTAAAGATGCTGATTTTAATAAAGATAATGATATTTTCGATATGCAGCAAACTCTTGAGAAGGCTTATGAGGAAATTGTAAAAATTTTGAATGGAGAAAATAATATATCCGGAATTCCAACCGGTTACCCCTCTATTGATACAGCTACCGGTGGACTTCATAGAGAACATTTAATTGTAGTTGCCGGACCAACCAGTATGGGAAAATCTGCTTTTGCCATTAATATAGCTTATAATGTATTAAAACAAGCTGGGAAAGTAATTTATATCTCTTTAGAAATGCCTGTAAAAGATATTGGAAAAAAATTACTTTCATTAGATAGTCTTATTCCACTATCAAGATATAAGAAAAAATTAATGAAGTTTGAAAAGGATAATATTGATGCTTCTTTATCCAGACTAATGAATAAAAACTGGAGATTATGTACTGAAAGGGGGCTTACTACAGCAGACATAAGGGCAATATGCCGTAAACTAACCCGGGAAATGGAAGGAGTTGATTTAATTATTATAGATTATTTACAAAATATCAAAGAAAGGTCGGGAAACCATAATAGAGCTAGAAAGGTTGGTATGGACTGTAAAGATTTATATTTCATGGCAGGTGAATTAGATGTTCCGGTAATACTTTTATCTCAGGTTAGTCGTAAAAGAAATGGACAACCAAAAATATCTGATTTACGTGGAAGTGGAGAAATTGAAGAAACAGCAGATGAAATATGGTTTCCCTTCCGTCCAAAGTATGATGATAAAGTAAATAATAATAAAGAAACTGAGCCTGCTAAAATAATATTTGGAAAAGGAAGAAATTCAGGAACAGGAGTAGTAGACTTTATTTGGTATCCAAAAATTCTCCATTGGAGGGATGCATTTATTGAAAAAACTGAAGGACCATTGGAATTAATTGAACGGGAGGAATCCTAATTAAAAAACTCTCAAATGTTCAGATAATCAATTTATTTATTAAAAGGTATAAAAAGCTTTTTCGAAAAGGTAAAATTTCAAAAGACCAGTTTAACCAGATTTTAGATTTAATAGATTATTATGAAGAATATACTCCAGAAGAATTTAAACAAAAGATAAATAATATTTTCCCAGAGAATCAAATTAAAGAATAATTTCAGACTAGCTTTGAGAAAGGGGGCAACTATAATGAAAAAAATTGAACGTGATTTAGAATTACTTGCAAAAATAAGACTAATTAAAAATAAAATCGTGAGAAATAAATACCCTGCAATCATTGAAATAGAAGAACAATGCTTACAAAGAATACGAGAAAAAAATAATTCTGAAAGGAACTATTTAAAAATCATATCATAAACACTACCGGTACACCTGCCTAATTGGTGGTATAAACATAATAAACTTAAAGGAGGCAAAGGATCATGCCCAAAAAAGGTAGAACTAAAGCCCAGGAAAGATATGATAAACGCAATCCGGTTATTTCTTTTCGGGTAGATGATAATCTCAAAGAAAAATTAGATGCAATTAAGGAAGCCGAAGATAAAAGTTACAGAGATCTTATCCTGGATATAGTTGAAGATAGACAAGCAGATCTAAATAATGCCTTTAAAAACGGTTTTGAAGAAGCTGTACAAAACTTCTTAATGATGTACATTGCCGCCCCGGAATATTCCGAAAAAGAAGCTAAATATATATGTGAACAAAGCGGTTACCGGGTAAAACCAAATACAAGTATATACCGGCTACTTGATGAAGATCTTTTCAAAACTCAGGATAGTGAAGACCTTTACCGTATTTTTGATCATTTCCTGGGTGTCATGCACAAAGATTATCCACCGACATTCGGGAAAAAAAATTATGATGATCCCCTTCCTACCTGGGAACAGATGGAAAATTATGAACCGGGATTTAGATGGTTTAATTCATCATTTTTTAAAAAAGAGAAAGATCAGAATAATTAAATTATATATTATGTTTTACCACATATTACAATATATTATTTTATAATTTTTACAGAAAAAATCACTCGTATACGATATAGTAATTTATATCATATACCAATTATAAACGATTGATAAACTACATAGTAAACTATACTATTTCTCTGCTTTTTTATCTGGAATATGCTCAATAATATTCCCAGGCTGGCAATCTAAAGCGGCACATATTCGATCTATTACTTCTAAAGAAACATATTGATTGGTATTAAACTTGGCCAGTGTAGCTGATGATATTCCGGCTCTTTCTGCTAATTCAGTCTTCTTAATATTTAAATCTATCAGTAATTTCATTAACGGTTTATAACTTATCATTTTTTTCCACTTCCTTTCATCTATTTAATTATAATAAAATATCTTTAAGTAGTCAAAGATAAATTTAATATATTATTGACATTAATAGAAACAAATTATACAATATATTTGTCAACACAAATATATTTTTAAGTTCTCAAATATTATCTGGAAAGGAGTGGAAATAACAATAAGAATAATCGCCTCTAAAAAATAATCATTATTTTAATTGAAAGGTGGTATTAATTATATGACCAGAAGTAATGGCGAAGGAAGCATATATAAACGTAAAGATGGTCGCTGGTGTGGTCAGGTAACTGTAGGACAGGACCCTAAAACCGGCAAACTTAAACGCAAATATATTTACGGTGATACCCGGAAAGAAGTTGCTCGGAAAATGACAGAATTGCTTCATAAGGTAAATAGAGGAACCTACATTAAACCCAGTAATATGACTGTAAAAGAATGGCTGGATAAATGGCTGAAAGGACGCAAACCACATCTTGCAGAAAACTCCTGGAGAACCTATGAAATGATGAAAAGATGCCACATTGTTCCCATCCTGGGAAATGTTAAACTTAAAGATTTGACTACCAGACAGATTCAGGACCTAATCAATGAAAAAATGGTAAACGGTAGAATTAAAGGTGAAGGTGGACTATCTCCCAGAACTGTAATCTATATATATACAACCCTTCATGCTGCTCTTAATCAGGCTGTAAAGGAAAAAATACTGCCCTATAATGTAGCTGAACCTGTAGAAGTACCGAAACAAAAAAAGAAGGAAATTAAACCTTATGATAAAGACCAGGTAAATAAGTTGCTGAATACTGCAAAGAATACTTTTTATTATACTCCCCTCTTTCTGGAACTTTCCACAGGATTAAGGCGGGGAGAACTAATAGGACTAAAATGGAGGGATTTAAACTTTGAAAATCAAATCCTATTTATAAAAAGACAGTTAATAAGGACCCAGGAAGATGGATTAATATTTAAAGACCCAAAGACAGAGGATTCCGTAAGAGAAATAAAATTAAATGATAAAGTCATTGCTGAATTAAAAAGCCACAAAATCAAACAAAATGAAAATAAACTTTATATGGGTGAAAAATATCAGGATCATAACCTTCTCTTCTGTCAGGAAAATGGTAAACCATTAAATCCCCGGAATTTCATGAAAGGATTTAAAGACATTATTAAAAAAGCCGGACTGCCTGACATCAGATTTCACGATCTTCGCCACGGATTTGCCACATTATCTCTGGAAAATGGAGTCCCGGCAAAAACTATTCAGGATATATTGGGCCACAGTACAATCAGTACAACCCTTGATACTTATTCTCATGTGACTGAAGAAATGCAGGAAGATGCTGCAAATATTATCGGACAGATTTTGCTACCAGATAAAAAAATAAGTCCTTAATTAAAAGGACTAAAAATAAGTAAAAATACTAAAACTCGTATACTATATCTATTTATATTTTGGCTGGAAGCTGCAACTTCCAGTCAAACTTTTTTACCTTCAAAAATCGTATTACTGTCAAATCACTGTCAAACCGTTTTTTTAGCCTTGAATTAAAACCCCCACAATCCCAGTCATATCAATGGAGCCGGTGATGGGACTCGAACCCGCAACCTGCTGATTACGATTCAGCTGCTCTACCAATTGAGCTACACCGGCTCACTGCCTTTTAATTTTACCAGATAACTGCTTTAATATCAACATCTTTTTTGACCTCTTCTTTGTGTAAATACCTGGTCTTACACTCACTACACAAATCATAAAAGTAATCCTTTCCCTGCTTCTTCCTGATTTTCACAATCCTCATACAGAGTGAACAATACTCCATTCTTGACACCCCCATTAATAATTATCAACTTTTCTCTTCTGTTTTATACATCCATAGTTTTAAAGGAATAATTTTGCTCATTCTAAGGAAAATTAATAATACAGGAGGTGAAAAAATGGCCAAAGAAGATAATAGGATCAAATGTAGTGTTGATAATTGCACTTTCTGGAAAAATAATATCTGTACAGCAAATGCTATAGAGGTAGCCAAAAACTTTGGTGACGGAATCGATATGGAAGCAGCAGCACTGGGCCAGAATTCTGGAAGCTCTTCCCAGACAAAATGTATTACATTTAAACCAGCAAATAAGTAAGGAAGTAATACTATGTAAAGCAAAATAATACTTTTTAAAAAAACCGCAGCCGGGGAGCTGCGGTTTACTCATTTTGAATTAAATTTTAAAAATCTAACTATATATTAATTAACCCTTACCACCTTCTCCTCTATTATATTGTTCGCGGGGTACAAAGGTCTTACAACAACTTTCAGCACATTCTGAAACAGGAGATAATCCCTTCTGACTAACAATCTGATTGGTCTGTTCGACATCCATTTCACTGGGCAGTTCCTTGGCAAAGTCATCACTTACAACCAGTAACTTTTCGGCTACACATAGATTGGGCTCAGACCACCAGTTACAATTATTAACTGTACAGTGTACATGTGATTTATGCGAGATATCAACCACTCCTTCTAGAATTGATTTTTCTGAAAATATATTGAGCATCCATTTTTGTCAGAAGTCTTCTAATAAATTCTCTTATCTACCATTTAAACTTTTTAATTTTTAGATTATTATATCTCATTAAAATCAAGATTATACATCTCTACCCTGTAGCCTTCCTGATCATAAACCTCTACTTTCACTTCCCGGGGATTTTTATTCCTGGTCTGATCAGTAAGCTCAAATTTAACTTTATAATCACCAAAGGGCAGTGTCCCGGAATTATTGTACTTTAACTGTCGATGAATCTTCTTCCCCAATTTCCCAGTAATAGTGCTTTCTGTTACATTCATAATATTCTCCTTTAATCCTTTATTATTAATATAACCATTCCTCTGGTTTTTTACAATTTAATTATTTATTAATTTATCTCAAAAATTTTATTTGCCTTCCAATAAATGAATCAAATCAGCTGCCGGCAAAGGTTTAGAATCAAACCTGTTTCTTCTGCCAGAGGGATAAATTTTGATGGATTTAAAAAGCCCAGTTCACTGTGATTCCACCTGATTAAAGCTTCTACACCTGCAATACTTTCATCCTCGAGATCTATCTTTTGTTCTTTCCAAGTACATCCCCCTACAGATTTAATTTTCTACAAATTTCAATATAATCCTTTATTATCTTGTTCCTATTTTTTAATAAACTTCATATGATAGCAAAGGAGGGATAAAAATGCTTGATGAATATAATGATGAAATATTTAAATATCCAGCTGTACAATACATCCCATTAAGTAAATATAATGAAAAATCCGGCACCATTTCCGGGTTATTTAATAAAACTCAGTTTACAATCTATGACTATAATGAAGAAAATGAATTAAATAATAAAATTACAAGACTTGGCCTGACGAAAAATTATAATATGAAAAATAACCAGCTGGCTGTTCTGGTCTTAAATGGTGAAGTTGATATTATTAGATACCGTGGATATGAAGTAACAATGGTTGGATATAAAAGACCCGGGCACTTTCAATTGTTTAAGGTTACCACTGAATATTTCTACAAAGACTGGCTGTCATTTATTTTTTATAACAATGAGAATGCCCAGAGACTCGACAGAGAAATATATGATAAACCAGGGGGATTCAGATAATCAGTTCCTGAATCGAACCACCATGTAAGGCTATAGCATTCTCCATACCTATTAGAATTACCTGGTACATAAACCTGTCACTATATAACTCCCTGGTTTTGGGTTTAGGAAGTACTCTTGCGGTAGACCAGATGTTCCCAGAAGTAATAGATCTCATTTGCTGCAACCTGTTCGTTTACATCTGGCTTCATATGGATTTAATACAATGCCATGTAAGAATCTGTTGAAAACAAAAATACCGCAGCCTCTAAAGTATAAACAGAAAAGCTGCGGTATGACGATTATTCAGTATTATTTTAAATATAATAATTATTTATAATTCCAGATATTAATCTCTACTTATCATCTCTATCATCACCAACCATATTTATAAACGAACGACTATATGTGTTGGCGATTACTGACTCATTGAGAGTTTCAATATCTTCTGAATCAATATCATCAAGCTCTCCTTCTTTAACATTGGTCATTTCATCAAGATTGATATCGCGCATATCTCTTGTTTCCCCTGGAGTTCTCTTTTCTTTTTTGTTGCTCAAATTTAACCTCCTTTCACTATTTTATATTATTATTATGGTATTAATCTAATCTGATTATTAAAGTTAACCACTGTAAAGTTATCCCCAACTTTATCCACATATTAACATTTATGTTATAATTTATATTGCTATAATTATATTTTGATGCTTAATTTAACTTATTCATCTATTTTATTACATCTTTTCTGTTATTTCTTATTCCCGGTTCAAGCCAACAATATAAAAGACCATACTAAATATTAAACCTGCTGCTACCATTCCTAAAGAAATCCAGTAAACGGTCGAAAAATCAATTGTATACTTACCTGGATCATATGAACCACTTCTTGCCATCTGAAATGCTAGATAACCTATCTTGGGCATTATCTGATTGATCATCCGGCTTAAAGTATATAAACAGGCCCCGGCTATTGCCAGTATTCCCGAGAGAAGAAAACCAGTTTTATTCATAGTACCACCCTTTTCTTGTTTTAATTCTATTATTTGCAAAGCGGGCAATTCTCATCCAGGTATATGTTTTTATTGGCATACTGGACATTACCTGCACAAAATTTTTTCAACCTGATTTTAATGGCTAAAAAACAAAAAAGGATGACACCCGGCAGGCTAAACCGGTCATCATCCCTATTATATCAGTAAAATTAAGTGGAGCGGACAACGGGGCTCGAACCCGCGACCTTTGGCTTGGGAAGCCAACGCTCTACCAGCTGAGCTATGTCCGCTTGCTTATTAATTATAGCATATTAAAAAAATTTTAACAAGTACCTCTGGTAAAAATTACATCCGCTCTTCAATAGTATTATTTTGTAATCTATGATATTATTTGTATTAAGTAATTATATATTGTAATTATATATTTTAACGAAAGGGGTACTTATAAGATGTCAAGAAAATTCCTGCTATTATTCATCTTACTGATATTATTTAGTTATTCCATAATTATTCAGGCAGCAGATCCCGTCGATATTTCCAACCACTGGGCTCAGGATTATATACTTAATCTGGTTACTAAAGATGTTATCAATGTATATCCAGATGGTACCTTCAAGCCGGAAGAGAACATTACCAGGGGAGATTTTGCCACTGCCCTGGCCAAACTAATGAATCTGGTTCCGGTAAGTGATCTCAAATTTAATGATCTAAGCAATTATCCCAATCAGAAATATATCAATGCTCTGGTTGAAAACGGAATCATTAATGGTTATCCCGATGGTACTTTCCGGCCTCAACAGCCCTTGAAAAAAGTTGAAAGTGTTGTTATTATTCTAAAGGCTCTCGGCATGAAACAGGAAGAGGAAATAATATCACTCGATAATTATCTGCCCTTTAATGATGTTAATAATCAACACTGGGCCTCTGATTATGTGAAAATTGCTCAAAAGTTAAATCTAATCGATAATACTGGTGATACCTATTTCTATCCTGATCGGCTGACATCGAGGGCCACAGCTGCAAAATTTCTAACTGAATTTGAAGATTTAAACGGTAATACCGGTTATATAGCTGATGTCTACCCAACTACTCATAAGCTTTCTATTAATCTATTGAGTGGAGATAGACAGGTTTTGAACTTTAATGACGAAACAATGATCGGCCGCAATAATAGGATTATTGGATTAGATGAAATCCTTAAAACGGACAAAGTTTTCTTCATAGCCAATGAAAATCAGGAAGTCGAGTATATTAAAGCCTACGGTATGGTTACCGAAGAAGATCTTGCCACTGAAGTTAGTAAAATGACCTCCGGTATTCTTGAACCAGATGATGTTAAACAGCTTTCTCAGGGCAATCTCAATGTTTTACAACCTAAATTATTATCTGCTGTTAAAAATCAGATGGTTGAGGAAGGTTTATCGACAGAGGAAGTGGAAGCTATCATGCAGACAGACTGGAATAAACTTGAAAATTTAAGCAAGGATAGACTGGCTGAAACCGTGGCCATGCAGACTGGATTACCCCTTGATATAACTAGAAGCCTATTTGAAGGGGACTGGGAAAAGATAAAAACCTATGCCCAGATAGAAGTAGTACAGAGGATGGTACAGAGAGTCCTTAATTCTGACCTCGTTTCATAAACAAAAATTTATCATATATAAGGCATGAGAGCCTATTTTAAGCAAGAAAACATTCAAGAGCAGCTATATGCTGCTCTTTTTTTATCTATTTATCATTTATCTTTTTATTGCAGATAATCTTCAAACCACTGGATAATATCATCTGATTCATACAGTGGCTCACCATCGATAAAAAGACAGGGCACCTGATCCTTGCCCCCAACTCTAAGCAGTTCTTCTGCTGCCTCTCTATTTTTAAGAATATTCCTGTATTCTACTTCAATATCCTTGTCTTCCAGGTATCTAAATACTTTCCTGCAGAATGGACATCTTTCAAAATGATATAAAATTAGTTCAGGCATTGTAAATACCTCCTATCTCATTATATGCATTTCTGATTTTATGTGCAAACCTACTTTTAACTAAATTTTTGTTTTTATGTTCAATAATTATATTTTTCCTAATCAGTGTTAAAATAACAAATAAAACATGGAAGAAAGGAAGATTCATATCAAGGATAAAGAGCCTGAACTACAGAATAAACGCAGAGAAATATTCAAAGATACTGCAAAATTAGCCTATAATGGTCAGCTTAAAGATAAAATTAATCAAATCCCCGAAAAATATCTTGCAGTCTCTGGAGTTGAAAATTTATCTATGATAAAAAATGAAATTTTAGTTTCCATGGGATTAAATCCTGTAGCCAAATATGATACAGAGCTTTCTGATGTTGTCGATGCCGCCTTAAATCTCGATAAGATTGAAGAGCCCCTGGTAGTAGCCAATCAATATATTTGTAAAACTTGTCAGGAAACAGGTGAAAATCGAGCTTGTGAGGACTCCTGTATTGTAAATAAAGAAAGAGGCTTATTAATCGATTCAGGGCGCTGCATCTCCTGTGGCAAATGTATCCCCAGCTGTCCCCTGGAAGCCCTCTCCGATAAGATTGAATTTATTCCCATGGTCAGATATCTAAAGAAAGAAATACCTGTATATGCCCATGTCGCACCAGCAATTGTTGGCCAGTTTGGAGATGATGTAACCCTGGGTAAGTTGAGAACCGCCCTTAAAGCAATTGGTTTCACTGATATGGTTGAAGTAGCTCTTTTTGCCGATATATTGACCCTGCATGAAGCTGACTCCTTCATTCAAAATGTTCAAACAGAAGATGATTTTTTAATAACAAGCTGCTGCTGTCCGGTCTGGGTAAATTTGTTAACCAGACATTACCCTGAATTAAATGAAAGATTAACCAGAACTGTATCTCCCATGATCGCCTCCGGGAGAGTAATTAAGCATATCTTTCCTGATGCCATTACAGTCTTTATAGGTCCCTGTATAGCCAAAAAGGCAGAAGCAAAAGTTCCCGAGCTACAGGGGGCAATTGATTATGTCTTAACCTTTAATGAACTGGCCGATATATTTGAAGCCCTTGAAGTAAAACCTGAAGAAATGTCGGAAGAAAATAAAGAACAGTCCTCTTATGGAGGTAGAATTTATGGAAGAACCGGTGGTGTAAGCAGGGCTGTTGAAATTACAATAAATAAACTCAACCAGGAAAAATTACCTGTTTATAAAGCCTATCAAGCTGATGGAATTAAAGATTGTAAAGAAATACTGGATCTGCTTACCTCCAATCAAATCAAGGCTAATTTTATAGAAGGCATGGGCTGTGAAGGTGGATGTGTCGGCGGCCCAAAAAGAAATATTGATGTTAAATCCGCAACCAGTTATATAAATAAGTATGGAAAAAAATCCAGCATGAACAATCCGCTGGAAAATCAGAATGTAGCTTATATTCTTAAACATTTAAGCTATACAGGACAAAATAAGAAAGAACTGGAGCAAAAAATAGACCTTGACCAGCTTCTGCGCAGTAAATAACTAAAACAGTATCTATTTAAATTCAGGAACTCCGTTCATTTACCAGAGTATTATCCTGTTCATCGAAATGTACATCCAGCTGAGGATAAGGAATACTAATTCCTTCTCTATCAAAGACGATTTTAACTTCTTCCAGCAGATCATAATATACATCCCAGTAATTCTCACTCCTGGTCCAGACAAAGACATTATAATTTATGGAACTACCAGCATGTTCACCTACCCTTATTACCGGGTCGGGTTCCTTTAAGATCAATTCATGTTCTTCTACTATCCCCTTTAATAGCTCTTTAACCTTGATTAAATCATCATCATAACCTGCCGAAAAGACAAGCTCAACTCTTCTTGTTTCTTCAGTTGAATAATTAATTAAGCTATTGTTAGCAACCTCTCCATTTGGTATATATATCCGTTTATTATCACGTGTCAAAAGGGTAGTATATAATATTGATATCTCCTTTACTTTCCCCTTAAAGTTACCAACTTCAATAAAATCACCTGTATTAAAGGGTCGAAAAGTTAAGATAAGTATACCTCCGGCAAAGTTCGCCAGACTACCCTGAAGTGCCAGTCCAATTGCCAGACCTGCAGCTCCAAAGACAGCAATAAAAGAAGTCATCTCCAGTCCAATTGTAGAAGCTACAGTTATAAACAATAAAATCATCAATAAAACTCTGGTGATTGATCTCATAAAAGTCTGTAGTGTTGGATCCAGCTTTTTAGCTGACCATTTATCTACATACTTCGTCAATATCTTGATCAACCACTTCCCAATAATTAACAGTAGCAGAGCTAAAATTATCCTGCTGCCATATTTTACAACCCAGTTTAGAACTAACTCGTTAATATTATCTGGCCACATTATTTATTTCTCCCCTCAATATGTACTAATCCCTTATTTCTACAAATATTCTGAACTGGTTGTCCAGAATGGATAAATTTACTAGATATTAAAAAATGAGCCCTGCCAGAGGCTCTAGTTCTAAAATTTGTATATAAGTGGTGCCGAAGGTGGGAATCGAACCCACAAGAGCTCAAGGCCCACCGGATTTTGAATCCGGCGCGTCTGCCAGTTCCGCCACTTCGGCTTATTAATAGCAAATTAATAATAACACAAAAATAACAGGATTGCAAGGAAAAGAGACAAACTAATATTGAGCTATTTCCTGGAAAAATTCCCTGTTTCTATCATATATTCTTTCATGAAGTTCAAAGATAGATCTATATTTTTTGTGCCTATCGGGATCTGGTAATTTAATGGAGTCGATTTCAAATTCAGCTTTAATTGATGTATAATCGGGATAATCTCCACAGGCTACCGCACCAATCATAGCAGCACCGGTAGCAGATGCCTCATGATCTTTATATGAAATCACCTTTTTGCCAAATACATCTGCCATCATCTGTAACCAGGCCTCTGACCTGGTAAAACCTCCATTGGCCAGTACTTCATCACATTCAAACATAAGATCCTCAAGAGCAAGTATTATCGAATTCATCCTGAATAATATCCCTTCCATCGCGGCTTTTGCCAGATCCCTGTTGGTATGTGCCAGACTTAAACCTATAATTAGACCCCGGGCATAGGGATTCCAGTTTGGAGAACGCTCACCTGTTAAAAACGGCAGAAATATTAACCCTCTGCTTCCAGGTGGGATTTCTTTAACATAATTATTTATTAGACTGTAAAAATCGTCTTCTTCTCCTTTAAAACCATCAAATAAATTATCCTTTAACCACTGAAGTACAATTCCCCCATTGTTAATAGCCCCTCCTGGTAGATAAATATCTTTATCCAGCATATAACACCAGGTCTTGGCTTTAGGATCCAGAACTGGACTATTTGAAAATACTCGAACAGCTCCACTACTGCCGATTGTCGCCACATATTTGTTTCCTGATAAGGCTCCTGCTCCCAGGTTAGCAAGCGGTCCATCTCCACTACCAATTACCAGGGGTATATCTCCTCCAATTATTTTAGTTACTTCTTCTTTCATTTTAAGGATGACTTTCCCATCTATCACACAGGAAAAATTTTCTTTCTTTAATCCCAGATAATTAAGTAAATTTTGTTCCCAGTCTTTATGGTGTATATTAAGTATCCCGCTACCACTGGCCAGTGAGTAGTCGACAACAGCTTTACCAGTTATCTTTTTGATAACATACTCCTTGATTGTAATAAATTTTTCTGTTTTTTCATATACATCAGGTTTATATTTTTTAAGCCAGAGAATTTTAGCCGGCATATAAATAGCATGGGGTAAACAACCTGTTTTGTTATAAATATCATTTTCATTATAATAATCTTCCAACATATCATTAAACTCCATTGCCCTGGTATCCGCCCAGGTAATGCAGTTTGTAAGCGGATTAAAAGATTCATCCACCGCTATCATGGAATGAAGGGCTGAACTAAAGGATATAAACTTCAACCGACCCATACCCTTTACCTTTTCATAACACTCTCTCAGACCTTTTATAACAGCATTATATACCTCATCTGGATTCAATTCGGCCCGGTTCTTTTCCCGGCTTATAAGTTCATAACTATTAATAACTTTATAAAGGGGTTTAAAATTTTTATCGAATACTATTATTTTTACTGATGATGTTCCTATATCAGTACCACAATATAGTTCTTCCATGGTTTCACCCCATCTCAATATATTTATTTAAAACCTGTCCCTGGCTACCCATAATCCTGTTGCGGGATTTTCTATATAGAATACCTCTTCCCCATTTGCCAGTTCATTATATCCATATGACAGATCTTTAAACATATATTCTTCTTCCGCCTCTGCAATTGTCATATGATTAAAATTTACCCCTTCTATTTCCTCTTTCGTAATAGCATCACTTACTAAAGTAACAGAAAATCTTCCTTCTGTTGAGCCGTGGATTAAATGAGCTGCTGCTGCCAGGTTCTCCTGCAGATCAGCATTCTTCTCCACAAGTTTTAAAACACGATCGGTTCCAACATAGCCGTATTTTCTAATTAAATTATCAAAATAATCATCTTCTCCCAAACGTACCAGACCAGGAGCGATTATTATTATTTCACCACCGTTAGCAACTGCCAATCTAGTACGGTAAATACCTTTACAGCCCAGCCAGGTACTTTTAAACTCCTGCTCATCAAGATAGACAACAAATTTATTTACAGGTTTTTCAAGAAAGTTTATATTGGTTTCCTGGCTGAGGGCCACTGCCTTTTCAAAAAGTTCCCTTTCCCTACCTATAAATAAACCTATTATGTCAGTAAGCCCTGTTTCCTCGTTTATCTCAGATTTATTTACTGTTAATATGTAATCCAGGGGAAGATTAGAAATGAAATTTTCTTCAGCATAATCGTATAATTTTCTTACAGGGGAATGATCTTTACCAATTAAACGCTCCAGGCCATAAGCAGCTCCGATAAAGTGAGATTTATTAATCATCTCTTCTCCGCCTGTACCTACCAGTATATTCTTGCTGTAATTAGCCATTCCAACTACTTCATGGGGAAGAACTTGCCCAATTGATATTATTAAATCAAACTCTCCATTTACAAGTCGCCGGTTAACCTTGACTTCTATTGAATCTTTAACCACACTTTCCGAGATCGTATCGACAAAATCAGAAGGAATTTCTCCCAGTTTCACAGTATCCTCACGCCAGTTATGTTCTACAAATACATCCAGTGGTATATCACCAAACATACTTAATAATTCTTTTTTGGACATGGGATCGTGAGTTCCCAGTGCAGGCATTATTTTAATTTTAGATCTATTTTTAAGCCTTTTATAAATATAATTAGTAAGTTGACCAGCTCCAGAATGTTTCCTGGTCGCATCAGGAGGCAGTATTAAAATCTTCTTAATTTTTCTGGAGAGAGTGTCAATATATTTATCAAGTAATTCCTTCAATCTGTTCTCAGTAAATGATTCATCCCTCCCTGCTGTAAACGCAAAGTTTCCCATCACTTTTCACCTACTATCTTATTATAAGTGTTCAAGTATCGACCTGGTAACCTGATCAATATGGTATTTCAATAATTGTTTAGATTCAGCCAGTTCATTATCAAGAACAGCTTCAATTAATTCCTTATGTTCTTTATTGGCATTCCTGATCCGGTCTTTATCCAGATGTCGGAAAAGAATAATTAAATCATTGATTTTATTGAAATTATTTATTAAATAATCGTTTCCAGAAGCAGTAATAATCAAAGTATGAATTGTATCATCAAGTTCATCAAATCTTGTACGGCTCATATTCTCTGTCCTGTTTAATTCATTGAATATCTTTCTTAATTTTAATCTATTAATACTGGAAAAATGTTCTTCAATCGAATAAATTTCATACATTTTTCTCGCTTCCATAATCTCCTTAATTTCTTTTTCTGAAAAAGAGCGGACGAAAAAGCCCACCCTGGATTTTTTACTTACAAGGCCCTGGCTCTCCAGTTTTTGTAAAGCATCACGAACCGGCATTACACTGATATTATGTTCTTCGGCAATTTTTTTGGTATCTATCTGATCTCCAAGTTTCATTTCCTGAAGTATAATATCATTTTTAATCAGATCATATATCTGTTCACTTATACTATCCTTGACAATACTCATACATAACACTTCCCATCTATACTAAATATTTTATAAATATCATTTTAATTATATTATCATTCTATATAATATTCAAATTTTCGGCATTTTCTACTATACTCCTGAATATGCCGAAAATCCTCCATCGATGGGGACAATAATACCATTAACAAAAGATGACGCTTCAGAGCAAAGCCAGATCAGGGTTCCAGTTAGTTCTTCAGGGCTGCCGTATCTTTCCATCGGTGTATTATCTTTTATCTTTTTTCCTCTTTCTGTTTCACTCCCGGTTTCCCTGTCAATCAGTAGATATCTATTTTGATCGGTCAGAATAAACCCGGGAGCCAGGGCGTTCACCCTTATTTCCTTTGAATAATTCTGATTAATGTATACAGCCAGCCAGCGGGTAAAATTACTTAAAGCAGCCTTTGCTGCTGAATAGGCAATGGTTTTAGTAAGAGGTGTAATTGCCGCCATCGACGAAATATTAATTATTGAACCGGAGCCTTTTTCAACCATCACTTTTCCAAAGACCTGAGAGGTCAAAACTGCACCCATAAAATTCAGGTTAAAAACCCATTGAATTGCTTCTTCAGGTATATCAAAGAAACTCTGTTCAGCACTGGTTGTGGCCTCGGCTTTGTTTCCCCCGGCACAGTTAATAAGAATATCAACCCCCCCAAAGTGGCTCAGAACTTCTTCTCTGGCCTCTTCTAATAAACTCTTATTTAGTACATCAGTTTTTATACCGACAGCCTTACCATCATTTTTATTAATTTTATCTACCACATTAGCTATTTTCTCTTCATTAGTAGCCAGAATACAGACTTTTACCCCTTTTAAAGCCAGTGTTTCAGCCATTTCACTGCCAAGAACTCCTGATCCTCCGGTAATGACTGCTACTTTTCCTTCCAGATTAAAATTTGCACCCAAGTCTATCACCCCGTATATGTAAAATTTAATCCATTAAAAAGCCACCGTTTACATCGATTATTTCACCTGTTATAAATCCAGCATCATCAGAAACCAGAA
>JADQBU010000025.1 GCA_016278435.1 Halanaerobiales bacterium | reverse complement strand
TTAATCCCCAGCTGGCCAGCCCATAGATCATATGACCGGCAAAAAACACACCCAGAACAAGTAATCCTACCGTTCCTCCAATACCAAAACCAGGCATTAATGCCTCAGAGATCAAGGCCAGGAAACCAACTGTCAATAATATCCCACTTACAGTTGGACTTGTAACTATCCCCGCCATCTTCTCCAGTGGTGTTGGTTTAACTTCAACTACTCTGGCTCCGGTCAGATCCAGTTCCTTCAATAGCCCCTCCCAGCTTTTTGTTGAAAAATTGGCAATATTATGAGTGACAGCCTCCCGGGCAGTCAAGGTGACCAGCTTGCCTTCACGGGTAACCCCTTCAATTGAAATATCTGAATCAACCATAGCCTCTGCTATCAGTGGATCCCTACCCCGTTCCTCAGCAGTTGCCCTGAATTCCTTCCGTAGTGCTGATATATATTTTTCTTCATTGGGCCTTGTTTCGGCTGCTCCAATACTCCCACCCTCAAGGATGGCCATCTTCTCACCGGCCAGAGCAATCAGGGCTCCTGCAGACCAGGCTCTACTGGCAACATAGGTGACCGTCTCCGGTCCAGCCTGGAAAATACTATCTCTGACCTTAATACCTGAATCGACCAGACCACCATAGGTATCTATTTCAAAAATAATCAAGTCAGCCCCGTCATCTTCTGCCTCACTGATACCCTGATTGACAAAGCTGGCCATACCAGGATTAATCTCTCCCCTGATAGGTATCCTGTAAACCAGTTCCGTAGCGGCAAGTGAAATGCCGGATGTAAATATTAAAACAACAAGAATAAATACCGGAAATATCCAGTATCTTCGGGACATTTTTTCACATCCCTTCCCTAAATTAGTTTCTTCATTACTCTATTATATACCATTCTGTGCAAATTTTCATCGACCGGAAATTACCAGAAAAATATCTGAATACTGTCAATCCCTCAGAATATGGAAGATTATCTATTTGCTCATAAATAGACAATCATACCAGAATCAACCCGGAGGCCACTGCATGAATCTTCCACCCAGGAGATGAAAATGAATATGTCCCACCGTCTGACCGCCATTATCCTTACAGTTACTTACGACCCGGAAACCGTCATCTGCCAGTCCCTTTTCCCGGGCCAGCTGGTTGGCTGCCTTATATATATGCCCGATTAAAGAATAATCTTCCTCCTCCAGATCGACCAGGGTTGGTATATGTTTCCGGGGAACGAGCAGCAGGTGTACAGGTGCCTGGGGATTAATATCCGCAAAAGCCACCATCTTTTCATCCTCATAAACAAGGTCAGTATCCAGTTCGCCGGCAATTATCTTACAGAATAAGCAGTCTTTCATTAAATTCACCTCACCTTTTAGAATTACTTCTCCTATTAATCGAGTTTTCCTGCATTATTTGTCAGCAATTATCTCTCCACAGGCATTTTCATAACTATAACTGTCAATCAGTTTAACATCTACTAATTTACCCATCAACTCATCTCCAGCATCGATTAAAATCTTGATATAATTACCTGTAAACCCTGTTAATAAACCTGTTTCATAATCTCGTTTTTCTTCAATAACCACTCTGCGTCTTTCACCGATAAACTGCTGCTGGTAATTGAGCATTAACACCTGGTTTAAGTTTATCAACTCATTACTTCGTTCTTTCTTAATATCCCCATCAACCTGATCTGACATTTTAGCTGCCGGTGTTCCTGTGCGCCGGGAAAAGGGAAATACATGTAGACGGGAGAAACCAATCTCTTCAATAAAATCTACCGTTTCCCGAAAATTTTTCCCGGTCTCACCTGGAAAACCGACAATCACATCAGTTGTAAAAGCAATATCCGGTATAATCTCCCTGATCTCAGCAGTCTTCTGTCTGAATTCTCCGGTCCGGTAAGGGCGGTTCATGGCTTTAAGAACTGGATCACTTCCACTCTGCAGGGGCAAATGAAGATGAGGACAGACCCTGTCTTCCTCTGCCATCAACTGCAGTAATTCTGCAGAAACTTCGGTAACTTCAATCGAACTCAAGCGGATGCGGAAGGAATCACCAATCTCTAAGAGTTTTCTTATCAGGCCAGTCAAGGCATTTTTATCATCGCGGTCAGTCCCATAGGCCCCGAGGTGAATACCGGTTAATACAATTTCCTGGACACCATCGTTGATTAATCTTTCAACTTCCCGGCAGACCGATTCCGGTGTCCTGCTTCTGACAGGTCCCCGGGCATAGGGAATTATACAGTAACTGCAGAATTGATTACATCCATCCTCAATTTTAACATAGGCCCGGGTCATCTCCCTGAACTCTGATACCTGAAGGTCCTGATAAAGGGCCAGGTCCCTGAAATCAGCTATTGTACCCATAAATTTCCTATCCTCTGTTTCCTTTTCAACTAAATCATCAGTAATAAGTTCAACAATTCTTTTCTTATCACCGGTCCCCACTATAAAGTCAACCTCTTCAATTTCAGCTACTTCCTGAGGAGAGACCTGGGGATAACAACCTACCAGTGCTACTTTCGCTTCTGGATTTTTCCTCCTGGCCCTACGGGCAAACTGCCTTGATTTACGGGCCGCTTCGTTTGTCACCGTACAGCTATGTATAACATAAATATCAGCCTTATTCGAAAAATCAACAATCCTGTAACCCGCTTTCTTAAACAGGTCCATCATCGCTTCTGACTCATACTGATTAACCTTACATCCCAGAGTATGAAAAGCTACAGCCGGCAATTGTTCATCACCCCATTTCTCCAAATTCATACAGGATCATAGTCAGTGCTACCAGGCCTGCTGTTTCTGTACGCAGAATCCGGGGTCCCAGGGAAAGATTCTGACCCTGTATGGTATTTACCTCTTCCTTAGAAAGACCACCTTCAGGACCGATTACCACCAGTATATCACCGATTTTATTCCTGTCTTTATCCTCTAAAATATCTTTCAAGCCTGTTTCCTCTATCTCTTCCCAGCAGACAAGTACCAGGTCATACCTATTCTTAATATCAGCAATATCCTCTATATTATGCAGATTTTTTACTTCCGGAACTCTACCTCTCTGTGACTGCTTGGCTGCCTCCCTTACTATTCGCTGCCAGCGGGCAACCCTTTTCTCCTCTTTTCGGGAAGAGAGTTTTACAACTGTCCGTTCTGTGTCCAGAGGTATAATACTATAAATCCCGATCTCGGTACATTTCTGAGCAATTAAATCCATATTTCTATTTTTAGGTACAGCCTGGGCCAGTGTAATCTTAACCCGTGGTTCATTTTTATTCTTATACCTGTCCCTTATAATCCCGGAGACCTGGTCAGTTGAAAACTCTATCAGTTCTACCAGCAGATCCATACTATCCCCGGTATTCACGATAACCTCATCCCCTGAATTCAAGCGCAGGGAATGTGAGATATGGTTAAAATCATCACCGGTAATTACTACCCGGTCCTCTTTCACAAAATTACTTTCCAGAAAAAAACGGTGCATCTATCTTCATCCTTTCCTGGCCGCCAGGCCTGTCCACTCTCCATCACTTTTATGTTCAAGAATTTGAAAATTATTTTCCTCAAGGCTCGATACTATCTCTCCATAAAATCGATCAGTAATTCCCGCCAGGATTAAAATGCCACCATCCCTAATATATGCTGAAATTTCGGGAAATAGTTTTGTTAATATCTGGGGTAACATATTGGCTGTTATTAAGGAAAAACACCCGGCGACCTCTGAAAATAGATTGCTTTCACTCAATATAATACTATCCTGTACCCCATTAATCAGAATATTTCTGCGGGCAGCATCCAGGGCTGACCGGTCAATGTCGATGGACAGTATCTCTTTTAATCCCATTTTTGCTGAACAAATAGATAAAATCCCGGTTCCCACCCCTATGTCCAGCATATTCTCCATCTCAGGGTTAATATACCGTTCCAGAAATCTGATGGCCATCTGGGTAGTAATATGACCACCGATTCCAAAGGCAGTGCCGGGATTAATACTGATTATTATTCTATCACTCTCTGAACAGTCCTCCCACTCAGGGCAGATTAAAAACCTTTCTCCCACCTGAAGTGGTTTAAAAAACTTATGCCAGGAATTCTTCCAGTCTTCATCTTTTCTCAGGGTCAGATTGATTTTCACGCTCCCTGTAAAAGGGTCAAAACTATTAATCCGGTTAATCTCCTGCTGTAAATCTTCATATAGTAAAATAAAAGTCTCAGCAGCAGGATAGTAAGCTGTAATTTCAATTCTCTGACCCTTCTCATCGATAATTACACCATCTGCTCCCAGTTCCTGCAGAATATTACTAACTGCCTCTCCAGCTGCTGTATTAACTTCTACTTTAACTTCCTGCCACTTCATATTAGCCAACACCAAAGGCATCTCTAACCTTGCGTAAAAAACTTTTTTCTTCTGGATTGATCTCTTCCCCACCTGCTTCGGCAAATTCGAGCATCTTCTTTTTCTGCTCTTTTGAAAGTTTTCTGGGGATAACAACCTTGGTCTTGATATATTCATCTCCACGTCCATAACCATTGAGATGAGTAATACCCTTATTTTTCAGACGGAAGGAAGTCCCAGGCTGGGTTCCAGACGGGATGTCAAATTTAACCTTGCCATCCAGAGTCGGTACTTCAATTTCATCTCCAAGTGTTGCCTGAACTACACTGATAGGGACTTCACAGTAAATGTCATCCCCTTTACGTTTAAATATTTTATGGGGTTTAACTTTGATTATAATATAGAGGTCACCACTGGCTGCGCCCTGTTCACCGGCACCACCTTCATTGGCCATTCTTAACTTGGTGCCATTATCGACACCGGCCGGAATATTGACTGTAAGATTACGGTGCCTCCTTACCCTGCCGGTACCATTACACTCAGTACAGGGGTCTGTAACAATTTCACCCCTGCCACTACATCTATCACAGGTACTGGTCTGGGTAAACTGTCCAAAGGGAGTCCGCTGGGTTACCCTGACCCGGCCACTGCCGTTACATTTGGGACAGGTCTTGACACTGGAGCCAGGTTCTGCTCCCGAACCATCACATCTTTCACAGGCTTCGGTCCGCGGTATGGTAATCTCTTTCTTTGTACCTTCGGCTGCTTCTTTAAAACTTATTTCCAGACGGTACTGCAGGTCTGAACCCCGCCGGGGTCCCTGCTGTCTGCCCATACCTCCCATACCACCACCGAAAAACATGTCAAATATATCATCAAGGCCGCCGAAACCACCACGGGCAAAGTCGTCAAAGTTGAAATCCTGGTCTCCCAGACCAGAATGTCCGTACTGATCATACCGGGCCCTTTTGTCGGGATCGCTGAGAACATTGTAGGCTTCAGATACTTCTTTAAATTTATCTGAGGCTTTGGGATCATCCTTATTCATATCAGGGTGATATTTTTTAGCCAGCTGCCTGTATGCTTTCTTGATCTCTTTCTGGTCTGCATCACGGCTAACACCCAGTACTTCATAATAATCCTTCTTCTCTGCCACTAAATCACCACCTTTTTCTGCTAAACATACTGATCAATCAAGGAAAAGAAGGGGATATTCCCCTCCATTTTTTATCTGTTATTATTTATCATCCTCATCTACTTCTTCATAATCTACATCAACTGTATCATCATCCATGTTATTATCCTGTTCCTGGCCTGCACCAGCCCCTGCTTCCTGCTGGGCCTCCTGCTGAGCCTGAGAATACAGCTGTGAACTGAGTTCGGTTAATTCTTCCCTCAGCTTATCTACCTTCTCTGTTACGGTATCAATGTCAACATCATCTTCAGCTATTGTTTCCTTAAGTTCATCTTTGGCCTTTTCTACCTTATCTTTTACATCCTGACTCACTTTATCTCCGGCTTTTTCCAGGGTTTTTTCCGTCTGATGGACCAGGGCATCGGCTTCATTCATCGTTTCAACCCGTTCTACCCGTTTCTTGTCTTCTTCGGCATGTTCTTCTGCCTCTTTTACCATATCTTCAATTTCATCATCAGATAGTCCACTGGAAGACTTAATGGTAATATTCTGCTCATTACCGGTACCCTTATCTTTAGCTGAAACATGGACTATACCATTTTCATCTATGTCAAAGGTAACTTCAATCTGCGGAACTCCGCGCGGTGCAGGCGGTATATCGGTCAACTGGAAACGTCCCAGTGTTTTATTGCCTTTAGCCAGTTTCCTTTCTCCCTGCAGGACATGAATATCTACACTGGTCTGGTTATCAGCTGCAGTAGAGAATACTTTACTCTGTGAAGTCGGTATAGTAGTATTGCGGTCGATCAATTTGGTAAATACCCCACCCAGGGTTTCAATTCCCAGGGAAAGAGGTGTGACATCCAGCAGTACAATATCATCAACTTCACCGGATAGTACACCGGCCTGAATAGCAGCTCCGATAGCTACAACTTCATCGGGATTAATCCCTTTATGGGCATCTTTACCGATTAACTTTTTAACTGCCTCCTGCACAGCAGGAGTCCTGGTAGAACCTCCTACCAGAATTACTTCATCAATCTCAGAGGGTTTTAAACCAGCATCATCAAGAGCTCTCCTGGTTGGTCCCATAGTTTTTTCTACAAGGTCCTCTGTCAATTCTTCAAATTTGGCCCTGGTAATATCAACATCCAGGTGTCTGGGACCCGATTCAGTCTGAGTAATAAAGGGCAGGTTGACATTGGTCTGTTTTACACTGGAGAGTTCCATTTTGGCTTTTTCAGCTGCATCTTTAAGCCGCTGTAAGGCCATCCGGTCATCCCGTAGATCAATTCCGTTTTCCTTTTTAAATTCTTCTGCCAGATAATCAATCAACTTCTGATCAAAATCATCACCACCGAGGCGGTTATTCCCACTGGTAGCAATAACCTCGAATACTCCATCGCCCAGATCCAGAATAGAGACATCAAAAGTACCTCCACCCAGGTCAAATACGAGGATGGTCTGTTCCTTTTCATCATCGAGTCCATAGGCCAGGGAGGCCGCGGTCGGCTCATTTATAATTCTTTTAACCTCAAGACCTGCAATCTTCCCTGCATCCTTGGTTGCCTGTCTCTGGCTATCAGTAAAGTAAGCAGGTACTGTTATTACTGCTTCTTTAACATCTTCCCCCAGATAATCTTCAGCATCACTTTTTAACTTCTGTAAAATCATTGCAGAAATTTCCTGAGGAGTATATTCATTATTATTCATTGTTTCCTTGAAGTTTTTCTCACCCATATGTCTCTTTATAGAAGCAACAGTATTATCAGGATTAGTTATTGCCTGTCTTTTAGCGTGTTCTCCAACAATTCTTTCTCCCTTTTTAGAATATGCAACTATGGAAGGAGTAGTTCGGTTCCCTTCTTTATTTGGAATTACGGTAGGTTCTCCACCTTCCATAACTGCCATACATGAATTGGTTGTTCCCAGATCAATACCAAGTATCTTTGCCATTCTGAATTCCTCCTTATTAAACTTTATTTATTGTGCAACTTTGACCCTGGCAGGTCTGATTACCCTGTCATCCAGGATATAACCCTTTTCTAAAACCTCTATCACAGTCCCGGGTTCAACCCCGGAATCTTCTTCCTGCAAAACAGCCTCATGATACTCATGGTCAAAACTTTCACCTTCAGCATTTATAACTTTCAAACCTTCCTGTTCCAGAACTGTTTTTAACTGCTTATAGATCATCTCAACACCTGTTCTGAATTCACTTTGATTTTCATGGGCTGTCAGGGCCCGCTCAAAATTATCAATAACAGGTAAGATCTCTTTAATTAACTCGGCTTTTACTTCCCGGTTCAATTTTTCTTTCTCCTGCCGGGTGCGGTTCCGGAAATTATTAAAATCAGTCTTTAGCCTCTGTGCCCTCCTGTAGATACTATCCTTTTCCTCTTCTGACTTTTTAATTTCATCCTCAAGTTGCTGGATTCTTTCCTCCAGTGTCTCTATCACTACCTCTGGTATTTCATTTTCTTCCTGCTTCTCTGAAATATCTTCTTCTATGTTCTCAAAAGTATCAATATTATCATCCTGATGATCCTCTTTTCTCGACTTATATTCTTCTTCTTGATTATTCTCTACCAATTATATCACCCACTTACTTCTGAAATTATTTTACCCAGCACCTGTGAAACAAAATCAACAGTTGTAATGACCCGTGTATATTCCATCCGGGTAGGCCCAATAACTCCTATCTTACCAGAAGCACTCCCCTTCAGGGAATATGTTGAAAAAACGACACTACAGTTTTCCATTTCAGCCAGTTTATTTTCCTGACCAATCTTGACTTCAAGACCTTCTTTAGAGGAAGTAGCAATCAATTTGCGCAGAATTTCTTTCTGGTCAAGAATATTTAATACTTTTTTCAGTGTTGCCAGATCAGTAAACTCCGGCTGTTCCAGTATATAAGAAGTACCGCCAAGATAAATCTCTATATCACCTGGATCTATAATATGTTCAAGTTCATCATTAATTAAATTGAATAATTCCTGCGAGAGATTAATCTTCTTAACTAGCTCCTTTTCAACAGATTTAAGATAATCGGCATTTAATACTGCAAGCTCCTTATCCCTTAATTTGCTAACTAAAAATCTGTTAATATATCTTAATTCCCTCGGGGTTAATTCTTTATTTAATTTAATGACTTTATTATTTACAATTCCTGTATCAGTTATAAGTACAATCAGTAAACTGTGGCGGGCCAGATTAACCAGTTCTACCTTCTTGATTTTACTCTTCTGTAGTCTGGGCTCACTGATCAGGACAGCGTATCTGGTCATCCGGGAAAGCATCTTGACCATACCAGACATAATCTCCTGTACACCCTGCCTCTCTTTATAAAAGCTCTCAAGTGCTCTTTCCAGTTCCGGAGGAACATCGTTATGCTGCTCCATCAGAACATCTACATAATAGCGGTAGCCCTTATCTGAGGGTATACGTCCGGCAGAAGTATGTGGTTGTTCCAGATAGCCCAGTTCTTCCAGATCTGACATCTCATTTCTGATAGTCGCTGAACTTACACCAAGGTCATAATTCTTGGACAGAGTTCGTGAGCCAATCGGTTCTGCCCTGAAGATATGTTCCTGAATGATGGCTCGTAAAATCTTCTGTTTTCTCTCATCAACTTCTTTAACCATCATTTTCACCCCTTGTGTTAGCACTCTAACGGAAAGAGTGCTAATGGCTAATATTAAAATAACACATATATTATTCTTTGTCAAATAATTTATGAAGTAAAAATCCAGTAAAAATCAATCCGGCAAAAAGGCCATAAATACCCTGTTCCCCAGCAACAAACCCCTTTTACTAAACCTGATTCTATCATCTTTATCGATCAGTAATCCCTGGCAGCATAAATCCTCTATTTGATTTGAATATATTTCATCAATCCCAACACCAAATCGCCGGTAGAATTCCTGCTTTTTAACTCCTGAAAGAAGCCTTAAACCCATAAAGATCATTTCTGCCATCTGTTCAGCAGCAGTTAAATCTATCTGCTCAGCTACAGGTAACCTGTTCTGTTCCAGTTTCGAAAAGTACTCACTATTGCTGGATATATTATAAAAACGGGTAGAGCCGGTAAAACTGTGGGCAGCCGGTCCCAGTCCCAGATAGGGTTGATACTTCCAGTAAATAATATTATGTAATGACTCCCGGCCGGGTAAAGCAAAATTTGAAATTTCATAGTGTCTATACCCTGCATCGTCCAGTAACTTAATTGCTTTTAGATACATAGCGGCATCCAGTTCCTCATCTATCTCTGTTATATCTCCAGCCTGTAACCTCTTTCCCAGAGGTGTCTCTGGTTCAATTTCAAGATTGTAAAGCGATAAATGTGGGGGTTCAAAGGTTAAAACCCCGGCAAGAGTTTCCAGCCAGTCAGCCATCCTCTGACCGGGAAGAGCAAAGATCAGGTCAAGATTAAAATTGGTAAATGTTCTGGCTACAGCTTCAATAACTGAAACCGCCCTTTCTCTGTCATGAAGTCTTCCCAGCAGAGCCAGTTCACTATCATTCAGAGACTGGATTCCCAGGCTCAGCCGGTTAATCCCCTGCCCGTTGTAACCCTTAATTTTACCGGGAGTAAGGGAAGAGGGATTGGCCTCCATTGTAATTTCGCAGTCTGAATTCAGTGAAAAAAAAGAATCAACCCCGGCAAGTATAGTTCCAATCTGATCCGGGGTTAAAAGGCTGGGTGTTCCTCCACCTATATAAATAGTTCTTACTTCTTTTTCTTCTATATTTTTTTCATATAGTTTTATCTCTTTCATTAAAGATTCCAGATAGGTCTCAGTACACTTCCTGTCATATACCAGAGAATAAAAATCACAATAATTGCATTTTGCTGCACAGAAAGGAACATGAATATAGAGACCAAAGGGTCCGGAAAATTTGAGATTATTCATCATTACCACGCATCAGAACAGCCATAAATGCTTCCTGAGGAATATTAACACTACCTACCTGTTTCATGCGTTTTTTACCTTCTTTCTGTTTTTCCAGAAGTTTTCTCTTGCGGGTAATATCTCCTCCGTAACATTTTTGTAGGACATCCTTCTTTTTGGCCTGAATATTGACCCGGGCAATCACTTTATTACCGATAGCTGCCTGAACAGGGACCTTGAACATCTGTTTCGGAATAATTTCCTTCAGTTTGCGGACCAGATTCAGACCATTCTTTTCTGCATCTTCCGTGTAAACTATAGTTGATAGAGCATCAACAGGATCTTTATTAACCAGAATATCCAGTTTGACCAGATCAGATGCCTGATAACCTAAAAATTCATAATCCAGAGTTGCATAACCGCGGCTCCGTGATTTTAACTGGTTAAAGAAATCAGTAATAATCTCTCCCAGGGGCATCTTATAAATGATACTAACCCGGTTCTGGTCTATATACTGCATATCCTTAAATTCTCCCCGGTGGTTTTCACAGAGCTCCATTACCTGACCTATATAATCCTCGGGCAGTTGGAGTGTTGCTTTCACATATGGTTCCTGAATCTCCTTAATTTCTTGCTGTTCAGGAAATAATGCCGGATTTTCAATCTCAAGTTCCTGGCCGTCATCTTTAATTACCCGGTAGACAACACTGGGGGCAGTAACCACCAGATCCAGATCATATTCTCTCTCCAGGCGTTCCTGAATAATCTCCATATGCAGCAGTCCCAGAAAACCACACCTGAAACCAAAACCGAGTGCCTCAGATGTTTCCGGCTCAAAGGTAAAAGAAGCATCGTTTAACTGCAGTTTCTCCAGAGCCTCCTTGAGCAACTCATAATCAGCATTATCACTGGGATACAGGCCACTGTAAACCATCGGTTTAACCTTTTTATAACCGGGTAGTGGTTTTTCAGCAGGCCGGGCAGCATTGGTAATGGTATCACCCACCCGGCAATTTCTTACATCCTTGATACCGGCAATCACATAGCCTACCTCTCCCGGTTCCAGCTTACCTATCTGGTACATATCTGGATTAAAGATTCCGACCTCATCGATCTCATAGGTCTTATTATTGGACATCAATTTAATCTTCTGACCTTCTTCCATAATACCATCAGTTATTCTGACATAGGCAATTACCCCCTGATACGAATCATAAAAGGAATCAAAAACCAGGGCTCGCAGGGGTTTGTCCGGTGTATAGGCCGGGGCTGGTATCCGTTCAATAACAGCGTCGAGAACATCCTCTATCCCTGTACCTTCTTTGGCACTGGCCAGAATTGCTTCTGCCGGATCAATACCGATTTCTAATAACTGTTCTTTGACCCGGTCGGGATCAGCACTGCCCAGGTCAATCTTATTTATTACCGGAATAATTTCCAGATCATTTTCCAGAGCCAGATAAATATTGGCCATAGTCTGGGCTTCAACACCCTGGGCGGCATCAATTACCAGCAGGGCTCCTTCACAGGCGGCCAGACTCCGTGATACTTCATAGGAAAAATCAACATGGCCCGGAGTATCTATCAGATTTAATTCATAGTCCTTATAATATAAACGGACGGCCTGGGCTTTAATGGTAATACCCCGTTCACGCTCCAGATCCATCTTATCCAGGACCTGATTTTTCATATCCCGTCCACTTACAGTACCTGTATATTCCAAAATACGGTCAGCCAGAGTTGATTTACCATGATCTATATGGGCTATAATACAGAAGTTCCTTATCATTTTGCTTTCCACAGACTCCACCTCTATCTCTTCATTCTGCTGCAATCATTATAACATTGCTTCAGAATTATATCAAGATAGAAGCAGACTGGCAATTACATCTGCTACCAGACGGGCGGAACGAATAGCTTCATCTGTAGTATTTTTATAGTCCCCAATCTCAAGCAGTAAAGCCCCGGGATGTAGATCCTGATTATAAGTTGTATCCCTGATTTCAATTTCCTTCAGAAGTCCGGGATACATTTCTTCCAGCCTGGCCCCCAGCTGGCGGGCAAAATTCAGGTTTTTCTGCCACTGTTGATGATAATCCTGTAAATCTAAATTAGCAAATTTAAAGGTACCATTTGTGACCACGATCATTACCCGGGCCATCTTCTGCCCGTTTAATACCGTTGTATAGGCCTCTTTGCCCTGGACTGCTACCCCATCACGGTGAACATCCAGTAACATATCCAGATCAGGATACTCTTTTATTAACTCTTTAACTGTCTGGCGGGAATTATAGTAAGCCCTGGTATAATCTTTATCATGGATTTTAGTAGTATGAATGACTTTAAAATGGTATTTCTCTGCCAGTACCTTGGCCAGTTCTGCACCTGCCCGGGCTATATTGCCGATATTACCAGGTAAAACATGGCCATTATTATCCTGTTCACGGGGATCATCTATATATGTCTCAGAAGTATGTGTATGATAAATTGCAATTACCGGCTGATGCCGGGAATCCGTCTCTGATCTCTTCTGAGTTCGACTCTCTTCGGGAGAAGCATTTTCCGCCCTGTTCTCCTCCTGAGTCTGATTCTTGCTTTCATCAATATTACGTAAATCAAATTTTAATTGAATTATACTACTATTATTATCCTTATCTTCCCGGTAAACAGTCCGGGACGGTTCTTTTAATTCCTGCGGTGTATAATATCCCAACAGAGGTATCTCACGTTTGAGATAAGTTATGGGTACATTCAGTCTGATTCTGGTTAACCTGTACACAATATTCTCCGGTGATAAAGAACTTCGTATCTTCTGCAGTATGTTTTGCTCTGATGAATTTTGATAGTAATTTTCATCCTGGCTTGACCATACTGGAATCACCTGGTTAGTCTGTCCGGAAAATTTATCCAGATTCAGACTCATCAGGATTATTATTATAATAATTAAAGTAAATAAACTGCTGTACCTGTTATTAAACATAAACTCTCCTCCTGCATAATATATATGAGAGGAAATCATAAATCAGAACATAAATCAGAACACAAAAAAGAGGCCTCTCGGCCTCCCTGTTTTAGAGGTATAATGATAAATTATCTGCTGTAATATCTGGATGAAGGGCAACATTTATGCCCCCGGCAATAATCCGGCTGACATCCTTTATTAATTCATCTACTCCCTTGGGAGAAACGATCAAATTACCGATGTTGTTACTTAAAACTTGCCCTATTGTCATCCTGATTTGATCTTTATGAAGATTTCGGAAACGTTCCTGCTCAGCAGGAGAAAAGACATTGCCTTTCAGCATCCTTTCCAGAGCATCATTTACAATAGTACTGGCTCCAATTACTGTCGGCACACCAAGTGCAACAACCGGTATATTCATCGATTGTTTGTTAATTGCTGTCCGGTTTTGACCTACACCGGAACCAGGCGATACTCCCGTATTACTGAGCTGTATTGTTGTACCCAGCCTGTTCACACTCCTGGCTGCCAGAGCATCGATAGCAATAATCAAATCAGGTTTTACCATCTCAACTACACCTTTAATAATTTCAGCGGTCTGAATACCGGTTATCCCGAGAACTCCAGGGGCCAGAGCACAGACTGAGCGCATTCCTTTTCTTAATTCAGGAGGTGCCTGCTGAAAGAGGTGGCGGGTCACCATTAAGTAATTTAAAATATGAGGCCCCAGAGCATCTGGTGTTGCATTCCAGTTCCCCAGACCAACAACAAATATAGTAGGATCAGGTGCAAGACTCTTGAAATCAATCAGAAGTGATAATTCATTGGCCAGCACTTCACTAATTTCATCGTGAATTACTCTGTTTTGACCCTGTAAATCCTGAGACTCCAGCGTTACATAGGTCCCTATAGGTTTTCCAATCTCACTGGCTCCCTGCTGATTAAGAACCTCTATTCTGGTAATCTTCACATTTTCTGTTTTATTTTCCTTTACACTGACTCCCTGTACTTCACCACCTGTACGCTGTACAGCGAGATTGTGTGATTCAAGGGCTAAATCTGTATATATATTTGAGTTCATAATTATAAATTCTCCCTTACTAAACGTAATTCGGTAAAGTTACCGTAATTCGGTCGGTACAAAGGCATCGATTAAACCAATTAAAAATGCTGCAATCAGAGCTCCCAGGATTGATACATTGAGACCGGGAACGATATACTGGGTGGCATAGATTACAACTGCTGAAACGATGAATCCAACTATTCCTCTGTTTTGAGGAGAAACATTCTCTCCGAGAATAGCTTCGACTATGAATCCCAGCAGGGCAATGACAACTGCGGCTATTAGGGCGTTGACAAATCCTACCATACTGAAGCCGGGAACAAAATAACCAACTGCCAGTAGAACTATTGCAGAAACTATAAACCTCACAATTGTCCCTAACCAGTTTCTCATATTATTTACCCCCCTTAAATTTTTGAAATCAATAGTATGTTAACCATTAACAGCATCTAATATACAAAATATTTAAAAGGCGCTTGCATTTTTTATCATCTCATGGTAAAATTTAAATTGCTGTAATTATAGGCCTTTTTCAGAAAGAGGGGGTGAAGGAATGCCAATAATTAAATCAGCCAAGAAAAGAGTTAAGGTTGCTGAAAAGAAAACCATAGTTAATCGGAAGTGGAAGAACGAACTCAAGAATACTATTAAGGAATTTGAAAAGGTAGTTGAACTGGGTGATAAGGAACAAGCCGAAGAACAGTTGAGGGAAACCAAAAAAATTATCGATAAATCAGCCTCTAAAGGCATTATCCATAAAAATAATGCAGCCCGAAAAAAATCACGGCTTACAAGAATGCTGAATAATATGTAGACCAACTCTACGGCTTATTCTTAACAGGAATAAGCCTTTTTGCTTTTCTGCTAAAATTTTTTTATCAGTTCCCAGCTAATTACCGTAAAATCCCCTGAGACCAGAAACTCATAGTATTTCCATTAAAGCCATTTCCAGAGCCATACGCGCATCATTATTATAATTTCCATGTAAAATATCAAGATTGACCTGGAAGAATCTTTCCAGAGTCAGTTCTAATTCTTCTTCTGAAAAAATTCCACACTGTTTATATGCTTTTTCTACTGGAAAGGGATGTTGATTTAATATTTTAGCAATTTTCCCCGGGTTATTTCCCTCTGCTTTGAGTACCTTAACCTGCAGAAGAAGCCTGACCTGCCAGAGAATATTACCAAGAATTTTCAGTGGATACTCACCGGCTTCGGTCATTTCATTTAATAAAATCAATGCCTCTTTAAGTTGGCGTTTGCTGAGAGCATCTATAAAAGAAAATATAACATTATCTTCCAGAAGTCTGTCCTTACTTATTACTGCAGTCATATCCTGATAGCAAATTTCTTCTTTATTTATATTATAAACACTTATCTTCTCTATCTCACTGTCTAAACGCTGAAGGTGATTATTGAACATCTGCTCCAGTAGTTGTACACTCTCTTTATCGACTTTTTTACCTTTCTGGGCAAATTCCTGTTTAATCCACTTGTCGAGATTGCGATAGCGTGGAGATTTAAACTCAATTATCTTACCAACTTTATTTATAATTTTATTAATCTTGATTCTTTTATCTATATTTCCATTAACCTTGATTAGCAAAATTGAACTTTCAGGGAAATTTTCCAGCAAGTTAATTATTATTTGATCATCTTTCTGTTTACCTTGAAAATAATCACTACAACTGGCTATAATAAATCTCTTTTCAGCCATTACTGGCAGTGTATTCAATCTATTTTTTAATAGTTTGGCAAAATTTTCATTATCATCTTCGATATAAGTTAAATTAAAATCCCTGACATCTTCTGGAATGAAATTATCAATAAATTCTTTTACATATTCTTCCAGCAATAAGCTTTCCTCACCATATATTAAATAAACCGGTTTTAAATTTTCTCTACTTTTATTAAATATTTTTTTTGTATTTTGCAAAATTAATCACCTGCTTTAAAAAATTAGGATCTTCCATAAATATAGTAACATAAATATTTACTCTACTGCAAATTATAATAACAACTACTTATCAGGGAGGTGAAACCTTGAGCAGGAATAATAATGATGTTTTAGTTCCTGGAGCCAAAGGTGCCCTCGACAAATTCAAACTAGAAGTAGCCGATGAACTAGGATTAATTGATAAGCTTAAAAACAAAAACGGAGACTGGGGAGATATGACTACCCGTGATGTCGGAAAAATTGGGGGTAATATGGTGAAAAAAATGACCGAGATGGCCGAAAAAGACATGGCCGGAGACCAACCTGATAAGTAGATTTTATAGATTCGGCGGGGTGGTTTTTTTAGCCCCGCCCTTTTATATTAATAGTTTTAAAAAATTACCAGTATGGTAATCAGAATTTCTGCAAATAATAGATACTGCACCGGGGTGGAAAAAGTGTTAGTGGTTCTCAAAAAGGAATTGTTTATTTACAAATAATGCTAGCATAATTCCCCGGTAAAAAACCAATAATAGTTAACACAAGGGAGGTGAGTTAACGAGATGGCACGTAACTCTAATCAACCTGTAAATCCTATTGCAAGTGCAGCACTGGATAAGATGAAATTTGAAGTCGCTGGTGAACTTGGTCTTCAGGATTATGCTCAAATTGATAAGGGTCAATTAACTTCTCGCCAGAATGGTTATGTTGGAGGTAACATGACCAAGAAAATGGTTAGAATGGCCCAGGATATTATGGCCCAGAATCCACAGGCAGTTGATCAAGCAGCCTTTAACCAGGCCGGTCTGGAAACCCCCCAGACCAGGTAACAAAGCTAAATGTTGGAATAATATTAAAATATTATAAGTAAAGACGCAGACAAAAAATGAGCGGATATCATATCCGCTCATTTTTAATTTGT
>JADQBU010000309.1 GCA_016278435.1 Halanaerobiales bacterium | reverse complement strand
GTTGTCACCCTGATTATGTATTTTTCTATAACCCCAGGGGCCACGGGAATTGCCGAGGGGGGATTTGTTATTATGTTTGCCAGGTTTGTTGATCAGGCTGATATTGTTTCACTTACTTTTGGCTGGAGATTTTTCACAGTATATATAGGTATGATAATTGGCTTATTTATTTTCTATAAAGAGATTTTTTTGAATAATAAGATTGAGAACCAGACAGAAAAAGTTAAATTAAATAAAGCATTATAATTTATAGAGCTTCTACCAGTTTGCCAGGGGCCTGAGCTTTACATAACTGGTTGTATAAGCCCCCCTGGTCAATTAATTCTTCATGTTTACCCTGCTCAACAATAACTCCTTCTTTCAACACAATAATTTGATCTGCTTTCTGGATTGTTGATAAACGGTGGGCGATGACCACTGTTGTTTTATCTTCTTTTAGTTTATTTAAAGCTTCCTGTATCAATTGCTCGGTCTGAGTATCAACAGAGGAGGTAGCCTCATCTAAAATAAGGATTGGTGCATCTTTTAAAATAGCCCGGGCTATAGAAATTCTCTGTTTTTGTCCACCTGAAAGTTTGACTCCTCTTTCTCCTACTTTCGTCTCAAAGCCGTTTTCCAGTTCTTTAATGAACCCAAAGGCATTGGCAGCTTTTACTGCTGTAATTATCTCCTCATCACTGGCATCGGACCGGCCGTATAGGATATTTTCTTTGACTGTTCCGTTAAATAAGAAAGTATCCTGTGAGACAAGACTGATCTGTTTTCTCAGGCTGGAGAGTTCAATTTTGCGAATGTCTTTACCATCAATCATTATTTCCCCTGAATCAGGGTCATAAAATCTTGGTATCAGATTAGCGATGGTAGTTTTTCCTACCCCGGTTGGACCAACAAGTGCCAGGGTTTCTCCGGGTTTAACAGTAAAGGAGATATCCTTGAGAATGGGTATATTATCTACATAGCGAAAATTAACTCCCTGGAATTCAATCTGTCCCCTGACCCGGCTAATTGTTACAGCATCCGGTGAATTCTTGATTTCTGGTTCTTCTTTAATGATCTCCAGTACCCGCTCAGCACTGGCCAGGGCCTGCTGCAGGCCTTCATTTATCTGCCCTAAAGCCAGGATAGGTTGATAGAAGACATTAAGGTATAACAAGAAAGCTACCATATCTTCCAGAGGTAGTTCACCATTGAGAGCAAGTCTCCCTCCAAAGAAAATAACGACAACTGTCCCGATACTGGATACAAACTGAATGCTGGGGTGAAAGACATTTGAGAACTTCAGGGCATATAAGATAGCCTTTGTATGAGCTGATATCCGGGCCCATGTTCTTGTGCTTTCATAATTTTCTCTTGTAAAGGCTTTGATTTCCTTGATACCGGAGAAGTTATCCTGCAGGATGGAATTGACTTTAGCTATTTCTGCCTGAGAATTTTTAAATAGGGGCCGGGATATCTTGCTGAATTTTAATACCAGCCAGATCAGTATCGGCATCGGAACTAAAGTATAGAAAGCCAGCCGCATATTCATGGTAAAGAGAATAATCGAAATTCCGATTAACATTAAACCATTAACTACGATTGTCGGGATGGCATGGGCCAGTAACTGTTCAAAATTACGGGTATCATTGATTACTCTCGACATTAATTCCCCGGTCTGTCTATCCTGGAAGTATTTGATGGAAAGCTTTTGAAGATGGTCATAAAGGTGCCTTCTGATATCTTCGAGAATTTTCCAGGCCGCATAATGGGATATGTAGTTGGTTCCAAATTGCGATACTGCTCTCAGAATATATATTATAATGATTGCCAGGGTCAGGGTGTTTATCTTATGCAGATTAAAGTCACTGCTGGTTCCGACTGTTACCGTTTTTATCAGATTGCGTATTAACCAGGGGCCAGACATATTCATAATTGTAACCAGTAACATGCAGAATGCCGCCAGCACCAGTAACCATTTATAGGGTTTTATAAATCGAAGTAATGCTTTGAACTCTTTCACTATTTTCCTCTCTCATCATCATGGATTAACTTTGCCAGTAGTGTTTTTAAGGTGAGTAATTCCTCTTTATTTAAAGAACTCATTCGTTCCTGAATATTTTTTAGATGTACTGGAAACAGGTTATCCCTAAGTTCATTACCCTTATCTGTAAGTTTAACTAACCAGACCCGCCGGTCTTCCGCAGAGTGTTCACGATAAACCAGTTCTTTTTCCTGCAACCTATCAATCAGGGCCGTAATATTACTGGCATTACAGTGTAATTCACCGGCCAGATTATTAACAGGGGTGCCTTTTTTTTCAATATGATAGAGGGCATGAACTTGAGTCCAGGTATACCCCGTTTCAGCAATTTTGCTGCGAATATCTTTTTTCATCTGATAATATGTATATTTGAGGTTGCGGTAAACTTCCAGGGAAAGAGACTCTTTCATTTTTCTATCATCCTTAAATAAGTATTTTGGAAATAAAATTTCACATATGAATTATATATTAATGAAGTATTTTTGTCAATGATGTTTCTATTTGGTTTAAACACAGTAAAAAAAGAACGGTGTAATATGTAATATATTAACACCCTCCTTTATCTTGCGTTTTTATTAGAAATTAATATTTACTCGCATTATTTTGATTTAAAATAAGGAATAATGTAAAATATAACTATGGAGGTTGATAATCATGGGAGTCTGGAAACATGATAGGTAGGATGGTGAGACCGTACCTGTCATGGAAAGTCAACTAGAATTGTCTACCTTGTAGAATATTTTTCTCTGTGAATTTGATAGGTCGCAGGTAAAAGGGAGATTATAGTAACAGTAATGGGCTGTTAAAATTCCGAAGGAAGGTGGGTTAATAAGTGTTATCCAATTTAGCGGAAATTATTGTTGGTATGCTTGCTTTTGGATTTATATATTATTTCATTTTAACAAAATATAAAGATGTATCTAAAGAAAAGGGTAGAAAACAAAGTATTATACTGGCACTGATGTGGGGAGCAATTTATTTTGTAATAGGTTTATTATTTTAGATAAATAAGGTGAGATAAATATGAATGATAAACAGGATCAACAAGAAGATTTCTATTATAAGTTAAGGGAAGATATACGCATCTGGTTTAATAAATGGGGTAATCAACACCGTTATTCGGAGTATTTAATGCTTGCTCCTGATATCTTTTATCTACTCTACAGACTAACTCTTGATAAAGAGGTTCCCTTAAAAGAAAAGACAAAACTGGCAACTACCATTGCCTATTTTTTACTACCAATAGATTTTATCCCGGAAGCATTTATCGGTATCCCTGGCTATGTTGATGATATGGCCCTTGCTGTTTTTGTTCTAAATGCTATAATTAATAATACCGACCCGGAAATAGTTCGCAAACACTGGGTGGGTGATGAAGATATTTTAAAGGTTATAAAAAGGATAATAAAAGTCGCTGATAGGATGGTTGGAAGTGGGTTATGGGAAAAATTAAAGGGACTGATAAAATAGCAAAAAAAGATAATGTTTGATAAGGAGGATTATTAATGATAGAAAAAGCAACTCTTGCAGGGGGATGTTTCTGGTGTTTAGAAGCAATTTTTAGTGAAGTAGAGGGTGTAAAAAAGATAGAACCTGGTTATTCAGGGGGTAAGTTTTCTGAGCCAACCTATGAACAGGTCTGCACAGGTACTACTGGTCATGCAGAGGTTGTTCAAATTTCCTTTGAACCAGAAGTCATTTCTTTCAGAGAACTTCTAAAAATATTTTTTTCTGTTCATAATCCAACAACATTAAACCGTCAGGGAGAAGATGTTGGTACTCAGTACCGATCAGCCATTTTTTATCATTCAGAGGAGCAAAAAGCTACAGCGGAAAAGGTTATTTTAGAGGTTCAACAGGAATGGGATAAACCAGTTGTTACAGAATTAGTTTCCTTTAAAGAATTTTATGTTGCTGAAAAGTACCATCATAATTATTTCAAGAAAAACCCTGAGCAGGCATATTGCCGGACTGTTATTGCACCTAAACTAAAAAAGTTTAAAGAGGAATAAGAGTTTAGAGAAAAGCATTTATACTTAAAAAACCCTGTCAAGGAGATGGGGTTTTATTTATTTATAATACCTTTTATTAAATACTTAAAAAAATTGAGATTATTCAAGTAAAATTCAGATAATTAAGTATAATGAACAGTAAACCCAATCATTATATTTGACATGTATATAAATTGGGTATAAAATAATTGAAAGCGTTACCGTTAACGCTTTCAATACATAAAAAAGTAAGGATGTTGAAAATATGGTAACTATACAGGATGTTGCAAGAAAGGCAAATGTCTCTATAACTACAGTATCAAGAGTAATTAATGATAAACCTGATGTGAGTAAGGAAACCAAAGAGCGAATTAACAAAATTATTAAAGAGATGGGTTATAAACCAAATAGTGTTGCCAGGGGTTTAGTATTGCGGAAAACCAATACCCTGGGATTATTAATACCTGATATTAGTAACCCTTTTTTCCCGGAGGTTGCCAGGGGAATAGAAGATTTTGCCAAAAACAATGGATTTTCAGTTATCTTCTGTAACACAGATAATAAAAAATCAGAAGAAAAAAAAGCAATTAATTTATTAAGAAGCAAGCAGGTTGATGGTATCATTTTATCTTTATCTTTTAAAAATAAGGAAGAACTGGAGAAGTTAAGAAAAGAAAACTTTCCAGTGGTACAAATTGATAGAGAAATTCCTGATATAAATTATCCCATTGTTAAAATTGATAATATAAAGTCTGGTTATAAAGCAACAAGATATTTAATAGAATCAGGACATACTAAAATAGCTCATATTACTGGTAATACTGATACTAAAACTGGACAGGATAGATTGGAAGGTTACAAAAAGGCTTTAGAAGAATTCGATATTGAAATAAATGAAAAATGGATTTTAAAAGGAGACTATAGTAAAGATAGCGGTTACCGGGAAATAAAAAGATTATTGAAACAAGATGAACCCCCAACTGCTATTTTTATTGCTAATGATTTAATGGCTATAGGAACATATGAAGCCTTGATGGAAAAAAACATAAAAATACCAGATGAATTATCTATTATTGGTCATGATGATATTGATATTGCCTCTATTGTTAACCCAAAACTTACGACCTTATCACAGCCAAAATACAAGTTAGGTCAGTTAGCTGCAAAGATTTTAATAAGTAGGATAGAAAAGCAAAAGTTTCCTGAAAATTGTAAGTCTATATTAGAAAGCGAATTAATTATCAGGAATTCTGTTAAAAGATTAAAATAAAAAATCGGTATTTAAGTTATTAAAGTAGGAGGTGAATTTCAGAGAAATACTATTGATTCAATAATAAAAATTATAAAAGGAGAGGTTTAAAAATGAAAAAGAAGATACTGACAACTATTTTAATTGTAACTTTACTTATATCTTTTTCCAGTATGGTTCTGGCAGCGGAAGAGGTTACTACAGTTACTTTCGTAACTTACCAGAATATAGCAAAGAATCTGGAAGTTGTTGCTGAAGAATTTGAAAAAAATAATCCCGGTATCAAAATAAAAATTGATGGTTATCCCTTTGCTCAGATGTTTGAAATTATTGAAACTAAGATGCAGGCTAAAAGTAAACAGGTAGATATTTTAAATGTAGATGCCCCCTTAACCGCAAACTATAGTGTTAAAGGCTATCTGGAACCACTTGATAAATATTTTAATGATGAAGATAAAAACCAGTTTATTGAAAGTGCCCTGGCCCAGGGGAGTTATAACGGCAAATTTATGGCTGCACCTTTAAACTCATCCAGTGTTGGAATGTTTATCAATGTAGATTTATTTGAAAAATATGGAGTGGAATTACCCTCAACTGACCCCGCTGAACGCTGGACCTGGGAAAAAGTAGTTTCAGTTGCTAAAAAACTTACATTAGATTCAGATAATGACAGTCAGGTTGATATCTGGGGACTGGCTTTTGATCAATTTAGCCAGCCATACCAGATGCTCCCCCTTCCACAATCTCTGGGGGGAAAGGGTATTAGTCCCGATGGTTTAACAGCTACCGGTTATATCAATACTGAACCCTGGATTAAAGCTACACAGTTTTACCAGGACCTGTTTAGTAAGTATAAAGTAAGTCCAATAGGTGTAGCTCCATTTCAGTCCCCTGAACTCTTTAAAGCCGGAGAAATTGCTATGATTTTAACAGGACCATGGCATATAGGGAATTTCAATAGTGTAGAAGACCTTAACTGGATTTATGTTCCTCATCCCTATTTTGAAGAGGGAAAACCGGTTACTCCGACAGGCAGCTGGCAAATTGGTATCAGCAAATATAGTGAAAATAAAGAAGCAGCCGCTAAATTTGTTAAATTTCTTACCTTGAAGGAAGGCAATAAAATATACTACCAGCATGATAGGAATTTACCCGCCAATAGTTATACTTTAGCTTATGCAAAAGAAGAAGCCGAAAAAAATGGTAATAATGCCCTGCTCCTATCAGTCTATGAAGCCCAGAATACAGCTGTGCCGCGTCCTAAAACACCGGGATATCTGGAATGGGAAAAAATTATGGCCAGGACATTCGAGGATATACGTAATGGTACTGCACCAGGAGAAGCTTTAGACAATGCTGCCCAGAAAATAGATAGAGTTCTTAAAAAATATAAACAGTAAATATTAAAAAGATGGGGACTCTTTTAACTCTTAGGAGAGTCCCTGTTGATTATAATTTTCAGGGGGAAATTAATGTGAGAGTTCAAAAAAGAATTTTATTATTATTTCTCTTCCCGGCTATTTCTATACTTTTTCTTTTTAAAGTATATCCAATTTTCCTGGCATTTTACAGAAGTTTATTTTCATATTCTTTTATGGAAAGAACACTACAATTTGTGGGATTACAAAATTTTATTGATTTATTCTCTGATCCTGTTTTTATAAATTCACTTCTGGTGACACTGAAGTTCAATGTATTAGTGAATCCTTTACAGGTGATAGGAGCTATTCTACTGGCAGTACTGGCTAATCAGGTTGTTAAGGGAATAAATATATTTCGCACCTTATTTTATTTACCGGTAGCAATCTCAGTTCCAATTGCCTCGATAATCTGGGGATTATTATTAAAACCCAATGGCTTTGTTAATAGTATTCTGGCAATGATAGGGATACCGAAACAGATGTTTCTAAATAGTGAAACGCAGGCATTATATGTAATAATACTTATAGTGAGCTGGATAGGGTTTAGTTACTGGATGATCTTTATACTGGCGGCATTGCAGGAAATACCTGTACAGGTTTATGAATCATCCCGTATAGATGGTGCTTCATCTTTACAGAGCTTTTTTTATATTACTTTACCAATGATTAAGAAATCTATAGTTTTTATTACTGTTGGAGCTACTACCTCTAACTTTCTTATGTTTGCCCCTGTATATACCCTGACCAGTGGTGGGCCAGCTGAAGCAACTCATTTGTTAATGTATGAGGCGTATGAAAGTGCTTTCTCCTATTCAAATCTTGGGAGATCTAATGCTATTGTTGTAATCTTACTGGTATTAATACTTTGTATAGCAGCTATCCAGCTAAAAATGATAAACTCAGAATAATTAAGAAAGGTCAGATTATAAATGCATAAAAAGAAATTTTTTATGAATAAAAAAATACTAAAATACATTTTACTTTTAATCTATTCACTTTTTGTTATACTTCCGGTTTTTATAGTTTTTGTATCTTCATTAAGACCAGCTGAAGATATTTTTAAATATATGATGCCTTTTAGCTGGAAGACTTTAATTCCAACAAATATTGATTTTTCAGCCTATATCACTATATTTAAAGAATTTAATTTTGGCCGGGCTCTGTTTAATAGTTTTTTTATATCTATTATGAGTGTTCTGGGAGGAGTCATTATAAACAGTATGGCTGGTTTTGCTTTTGCCCATTTTCGCTTTAAAGGAAGTAAGATTCTTTTTATATTTGTAATTGCTACATTTATGGCTCCTTTTGAATCAATAGCCATTCCTCTTTATAATTTAATAAAAGGTCTGGGTTTAATTAATACTTATTATGGATTAATTGTTCCCAGTATAGCAAATGGAATGGTAATATTTTTGTTTAGACAGTTTTTTAAAAGTTTTCCCCGGGCCTTATTTGAATCGGCTCTTATTGATGGGGCTTCCTGGATCACTATTTTTTTCAAAATAGTGATTCCGATTTCAAAACCTGTAATAACCAGTGCAAGTATTCTGATGTTGATACTGAGATGGAAAGCCTTTTTCTATCCCTTATTGATTGGTAATAGTCCGGAATACAGAGTGGTTCAGGTAGCTATCGCAAATTTCTTTACACAGTACGGTACCAGGTGGAATTTATTATTTGCGGCAGTAATAGTTGCTGCCATAATTCCAGTACTTATATTACTTCCACTGCAACGATTTTATATACAGGCTGTAACCGGAACAGGTATCAAAGAATAAAAATAAAATGTCAAAAAGATGTGAGTTTAAAAAAGGGGGATTTGAGATATGAGGAATTTAGAATGGTTACTATTGGAACAGGTAGTTTATGATGAAATAGAGCAGAGTTATAATGAAGGTAAAGATATTAGTGTAAAATCCTTAAAAAAGGAATGGGAAGATATATCTAATTTGACTGATCCAGAATTAAAAAATAAAAGGTTAAATAATCTTTACAATAAAACCATAAATACAAATATACGTGATGGTTATAAGTATATGGAACCTTCTAATTATAAGGAAATTGTAGTTGATAAGCAAGTATTACAAAATAATCTGGGTACTCCCCTTAATTCTCAGAAAAAATTACTTGATCATATATATGGGGCCTGGCTGGGGCGGTGTTCAGGTTGTTTGCTGGGAAAGCCTGTGGAAGGGATGAATTATAATAGGATTAAAACCCTGGCTGAGTGGAAAGATAACTGGCCGCTTAATTTTTATATCAGGGGAAAAGTGGGGTTGCCCCCTGAATTTGATCTCAGGGGTGAACAATTTAAACGATATCATACGGGAATTTTTGAAAATGTTGAAGAACAAAACGGAATGCTCAGAGATGATGATATTGATTATACATTAATAGGATTAATTATATTAGAAGAAAAGGGATTTTCCTTTAATTCTACCGATGTTGGTTTAACCTGGCTTCAACGGATGCCTCTTCTAAAGACCTATACTGCTGAAAGGGTTGCATATAAAAATCTGGCAAATAACTTAAAGCCTCCTGTTACCGCAAATTTTTATAACCCTTATCGTGAATGGATCGGGGCACAAATCAGGGCAGATATATGGGGCTATGTTAATCCAGGCAAACCCGAAAAAGCTTCGGAATTTGCCTACCGGGATGCAGTTGTTTCACACCAGAAAAATGGTATATATGGTGAAATGTTTATTTCCTCAATGATAGCTGCAGCCTTTTACACTGAAAACATTCTTAATATAATTAATTGTGGATTAGCTGTAATTCCACGGGAGTCCAGATTATATAAGGCAATAAAAGATGTTATCAGATGGTATTATAAAAATCCTGAATGGGAACAAACTTTACAACAAATTATTGATAATTATGGTCATTATAAATGGTTTCATACAATTCCCAATGCTGCTATTGTAGTAATGGCTTTATTATATGGTGTAGGTGATTTTGAATTAAGCATTTCTATATCGGTAATGGCTGGACTTGATACTGATTGTAATGGAGCTACTGTTGGTTCAATTCTGGGAGCCAGAATAGGGGCAGAAAATCTCCCCTCAAAATGGATAAAACCATTAAATAATAGATTATCTACTGCTGTTTTTGGAATGTCAGATTTGTTTATCTCAGATTTAGCCAAAAGAACTTTTAAAATAATCAATAATAAGAAAAATAATGGATAAAATATCTAATTTACATAAAGGAGTATCTATATGGTAACAAAAATTGCGGTTCTGGGTAGTATAAATATGGATTTTATTTGTAATGTAGAAGAATTTCCTAAACCCGGTGAAACAATTAAAGCCAGTAATTTTATAACACAACCCGGGGGAAAGGGATTAAATCAAGCTGTAGCTGCGTCAAAACTGGGTGCTGATGTTATAATGTTTGGTTTGCTGGGTAATGATATCTTTGGAAAACAACTGGAGAAAATAATGAACAAAACAGATATAAATATAGATGCAGTTAAAACTTATGATAGTTCTACAGGGCTTGCTTTTATTAATGTTAATCGAAAAGGTGAAAACAATATAGTTATAGTACCTGGAGCAAACCAAAAACTAGATAAAAAGTATATTGATCATCATATCGATATAATGCTGGAAGCTGATATTTTACTGGTTCAGTTAGAAATACCATTACCATCGGTTAAATATATAATAAAGAAATTAGGAAACGAAGATATAAGAATCATATTGGATCCCGCGCCAGCTGTAGAATTGGATGAGTTCCCCCTGGAAAATGTAAATTTATTAACTCCAAATGAAACTGAATTAGATAAAATAATTAAAGGAACTACTTATAATAAAGGGATAAAAAAATTGTTTAAGAGAGGTCTTAATTCATTGATTGTTAAAAAGGGAAAAGAAGGATCAGAATACTTTAGTGACATTACAAATTACCATATACCCGCGTATCAAATAAATGAGGTTGACACCACAGGGGCCGGGGATACATTTAATGCAGCTCTAGCTGTAGCATTGTTGGAAGGTAAATGCATGAAAGAAGCTATGAAGTTTGCAAATGTTGCAGGTGCTTTAACTGCAACAAGGAAAGGGGCGCAAACTTGTCCCAGCAGGGAAGAGGTTGAAAAGATACTTAGTAGAATATGATAAATTATTTTCATTTAATAAAAATTAATATAAAAAAGGTGGTTTATATATATGAAAAAAATAATTCTTGACACTGACCCTGGTATCGGTGCTTTAGGTGCTGATATTGATGACGGTTTGGCAATTGTTATGGCTTTAAATTCAGAGGAACTTGAAACCCTTGGTTTAACTATAGTAAATGGAAATGTTACTCAGGAACAGGGAACCATAAATGCACTTAATTTACTTCAGATTATGGGAAGAACCGATATACCGGTTTTCCCGGGTGCAAAAAAACCGATCCTTCAGGATATGATCGAAATAAGAAACACTTTTTCCAGAATAATGGAAAAATCAGGTTGGGAAAAACCGTCTCCTGTATCTGAATCTGAGGTAAATATAAAACCTGAACCAGATCATGCTGTAGATTTTATAATAGAACAGGTTTATAAATATCCTTATGAAATAACTATGATCTGTATAGGCCCTCTTACCAATCTTGCGATGGCAATATGTAAGCAACCAGATTTACCGGGTTTAATTAAAGAAACTATAATAATGGGCGGGGGATGGACACAACCATTAGATTGTTATACTTCAGTTGCAGAATTCAATATGTATTGTGATCCTGAAGCAGCTAAAATTGTGTTAGCTTCTGGTATGCAACTGAGAATGGTAGGGTACGATATTGCTGTAAAATCGAGACTTACAAAGGAACACTTAAAAATTATTTCTGATTATAATACTCCTACCAGTAAGTTTATTGTTAAAACTGCTGAACCCTGGTTAGAATTTATGTATGCTGCTTTTGGAGTAAATTATTGTTACCTGCCTGACCCACAGGCAATAGCCTGGGCTTTAGATGAAAAATTATTTTCTAGTGAAGATATGTATGTTGATATTGAAACAAAAGGTGATTTAACAAGAGGAATGATTGTAGTTGATAGAAATAAGGCTTTACGTAAATGTTCGAATCCAACCAATGTAAATGTATGTACTGACATTAACAATGATGGTTTTATGGAAACTATGCTAGATTTATTAAAATAATAAATGTAAGTTTATTTTGCTTTGCTAAAATGAACTAAAAGGTAGTTATTTAAATTTAATAAATATCAGAGAATTCCATTTGAATTCTATTCTCTAATTTGTACTGGTCACTCTTATGATTATAGCAATTTTCACAAATAGATTGTATAGGTAGTTTAATTATAAATTGACTACCTTCATTAAGTTTACTTATAACACTAATTGTACCACCGTTTGCTTCAATTATTGATTTTACAATAAATAAACCAAGACCTGCACCTTCACATAACCTAAAAGTTGTCTCATTACCCTGACTGTATTTTTTGAAAATTGAAAGTTGTTTGTGTCTGGAAATTCCGGGGCCATTATCTTTTACAGTGATGATGACAGTATTTTCCTGAGTGGATAGAATAACCTCGATAGTATTACCATCATTGGTATGTTTAACAGCATTAGAAATCAGATTAATTATGACTCTTTCCAGATCAAAAACGTCAAAACAAATTAATATATCTGCCTGGGTGGAATTAAAAGTGATTGTTTTGTTATTCATGTTAACATATGGTTTACTTGATTCAACGATATTTTTGATTATCTCTACAACATTAAATTTTTCTAAACAGGGCGTGTATTTACCATTGTTGATTTTATTTATCTCTAAAATATTGTTTGCTAATTTCTGAAGTCTCAAGTTGTTTTTATTGATAACATTTAAATATTTTTTTAATTTTTCTTTATCTAATTTGTCATTTTCAACTTTGTTTTCTAAGATCTGTAAAGAAGTATTAATTAGATTTAATGGTGTTTTAATTTCATGGACCAGTGTATCAAATGTATTGAGTTTTTTATTATTGTATTCTAATCTTTCTGTCAATCTTTTTCTTTCGGTAATGTTTAAGCGTAGTTCAAAAACCCCGACAAGTTCATTTTCCCGGTTGTAAACAGGGAAGGCCTTCATAATATAAACTTCCCCATCATATTTAGGAATCTTCATTTCGGTTTCTTCTGGCTGCCCTGATTTAAAAGATTTTTCAACAGCACAGTTCTCACAGGGCTTATCTCTATCATAGAAGATCTGATAACAGGGTTTATTTTTTAGTTCCTCTTTTGTAATCTTTTTATCTGTAAAATCATCAATCTTTCTATTAACCCATAAACTTTTGAAACCTGGTTTTTTAAAGACAAAATGGTCACTGGAATAAGTCATTAATTCATAAACTAATTTAGTGATATCGACATTTTTAGATTTTAAGTAGTTAAATGTTTCTTCTAAATCGCTTTGCTGCATAATAAACTCCCTCCGATTATTATAATTAAAAGTGTGAGAAAAAACTCGAATTTTAGTTAAGGTGGTCGAACGAATGTTTTAATATATAATAATTATATTATATAATAAATTTTATACAAATTAAACCATTTTTTTTGATTTCTTAGTACTTTCTTTATTATTTATTGATAATGATTCTTGACATTTCCGTCAGATTAAGTTAAAATAATAATATACCATATAGGGGTATATGGTGAAAGTGGAAATGTAAATATTCATATTCTCTTCATAATTTATTGCTACAATAAAGTTAATATATATAAATTGTAAAGGAGTGATACTAATGATGGGATTTGGAATGGGTATGATGGGTGGAGGTGGATTTACTTTGATTATATGGATTATTATAATTGTTGGTATTATCTATCTTATGAGTAATAGAAATACCGATAATAATTATAGTAATAAAGAAAATAAGGCAGAAGAGGTTGTTAGAGAAAGGTATGCCCGAGGTGAAATAAATAAAGAGGAATATGAGGAATTATTGAAAGATTTGAGATAAAAACACAAATATTTACCTATAAGAAAGGGGAGATTTTTAATGGGTTACTGTTATGGATGGGGTGGATCTGGAACCAGTATCCTGGGTGGATTCTGGTGGATAATGCCTCTGTTATTCTGGGGATTGATTATAACGGGAATAATATTGTTATTCAGGGTTGTAAAAAAACGGAACAGTGGTAATGCCCTGAATGTTCTTAAAGAAGAGTATGCCCTGGGACGGATGTCACGGGAAGAGTTTTTAACCAGAAAAAAAGATTTACAATAATATAGTTATTTAAATAAGCCGGGCGGATTATTCTCCTGGCTTTTTTATTAACTTTATTTGTATAATAAAGTTGTCGATACGAAAAATAGTATTGAGAACAAAAAAATATGTGGGTGTACAACGATTATATAGGGAAAAGAGGGATTATTTTGCTTGGATTCAGACATGGATGGGGTATGGGTATGCACACTTTTACTGGGGGGATTTTAATGTTTTTATTCTGGGCCTTAATAATAGTTGGTATTGTATATTTAATAAAAAATATTAATACTGGATCAAATCAAGAAAACAATAATCAATATCATAGTAAGAAAGATAAAGCAATTGAAATTGCCAGAGAAAGGTATGCAAATGGTGAGATTAGCAAGGAAGAATTTGAATGTTTAATGGAAGATTTAAAATAGCTCTAAACATATTATATAAATATAGCATTCAATCTAGAACAAGGCAAACAAGTTGTCAGTAATAAGTAGTTACTTGACAAACTAGAGGCGAAGTGTTACATTGGTAATAACATACCATATAGGGGTATGTTATTACCAATGCTAATTTATTACGCAGGGTGGATGTACAGCCCAGTTATGAAAGCAAATAAAGAAGATAAAGTGTTAGCATTAACATGGTCTTAAAATCCGGGGGATGAGTAGTTTTCTATATATCTTATCCCCCTTTATATAGATCTTCTTTATACCCCTCGGGGGTAAGACTAAAAGAGCTAGTAATAAAAATGTTTTTATTAAAAACAGCAATTATTAATAAATGATTTATTGCAAGGAGATGGAAAAATGAATTCAATTCAGGCAAATGAAAAGAAAAATCTTATTTTAAGACTTAAACGGCTTGAAGGTCAGATCAGGGGCTTGCAGCGGATGGTTGAAGAAGATAAATACTGTGTAGATATCTTAACCCAGATAGTAGCAGCTAAAGGTGCTCTCCAGAAAGTAGGCTTAAAAATACTTGATGACCATATGCATGGTTGTGTGCAGAGGGCAATGAAGGAAGATGATATTGAGAATAATGAAGAGATTATCAATGAACTTATGACTTTACTGGCCAAGTTCTCTTCTTAAGCTTATTCTAAATTAGTGAAATGGGGTGTGTTGGTATGGATACAGGTATTAAAAATAAAGACTTACAGGGAATTGCCCATTATTATTGAAGCTAAAGGGCCAATTGGTACAACTATTATTGAAGCCCATAATGGGCGGGTAAGGGTAAAAGAAGCTCCACCTACTGACCCATTGAAAATAGATGAAAAAATTGGTTGGATCAATAAACCTGGGGCTACTATCATCTGTGTTCCTAATAAACTTTCTATCTGGATAGAAACTGTAAAACCAAGAGAAGGAGAACTGGATGGTGTTTCCTGGTAGTTTTAACTTAATTATGAATTTAAAGGTGTCACTTATTACTTTTGCTCAAAGCATTGTAAGCATGCTTTTGTAGAAGAACCTGAGAAATATTTATAATAAAATTAATATGTTAAAATAAAAGATTTTTACTTCTAATTTATTTCTCCAATCTGTGGAATACTAGAAACAGGCACTCAAAGGAGGGGTGAATTTGAAAAAATATAATAATAAATTCAAAAAGAGAATGATGGAGATGCCCATCGAAAACCATCAGACTGCTGCCTGGATAGATACGGAAAGCCTTAAGGGAAAAGCCAGGGTTTTCCAGCCCAGTTATATTGGGGCTGAACAGGCAAAAGAATATGTTGATGAAAATGAAAAATAAACTTCTTTAGTGCCAAAAAAAGAGATAACGGTATTTACCGTTATCTCTTTTGAGTTAAGGAGATATTTATTTCGAAGTAAATATTTTCTTAGTCAAGATTCAATCAAACTTCATCTCGGCTAAACGCCTGTAATTATCATATCTTTCCCTGGCATCTTTCTCTGCTTTAGCAAATAATTCTTCAGAAAGTTTCGGGAAGGTATTCTGAATTTGTGTGAATCTGATTTCTGACATCATGAAATCTTTTACTGAACCCGCCGGTTCCTTAGAATCGAGGATAAAGGGATTTTTACCCTGCTCTTTTAAAGTAGGATTGTAGCGATAAAGGTGCCAGTAACCGGTTTCCACTGCTTTCTTTTCCTGGGCAACAGAGGTTCCCATGCCTGTTTTAATACCATGATTTATACAAGGTGCATAAGCGATGATTAAAGAAGGGCCATCATATTGTTCGGCTTCCAGGATGGCTTTAATAGTCTGATTCATATTTGCCCCCATTGCTATCTGGGCAACATAGACATAGCCATAACTCATGGCCATCATTCCCAGGTCTTTTTTCCTGGTTCTTTTACCAGAGGCGGCAAACTTGGCCGCGGCAGCGGTTGGGGTAGCTTTTGATGATTGCCCACCTGTATTAGAATACACCTCTGTATCGTATATTAAAACATTGACATCTTCACCAGAAGCCAGCACATGGTCAAGACCACCATATCCAATATCATATCCCCAGCCGTCTCCACCAATAATCCATTGAGATTTCTTGATTAAAAAATCTTTCTTTTCCAGTATTTCCCGGATAATTTTATTATCCTTATATTCTGGATTATTAATAACTTTTATTAATTTAGAAGTAGCTTCCTTTGATGCTTCCCCATTGTCCATATTTTCAATCCAGTTCTGGAAAGCATTTTTGCAATCTGTATCAAGGTCTGAATTGAGACCATCCTTCATTAAATCTTCAAGTCTTTTTCGTATCTGGCTTACAGCTAAGTACATACCATAACCATATTCGGCATTATCCTCAAATAAAGAGTTGGCCCAGGCAGGACCTTTACCTTCAGGGGTTGTGGTATAGGGTATAGATGTTTCACTGGCACTCCAGATAGAAGAGCAACCAGTGGCATTTGCTATCATCATCCGGTCGCCAAACAATTGAGTTGCTAAAATAGTATAAGCAGGCTCACCACAACCAGGACAGGCGCCGTGGAATTCCAGTAACGGTTTAGCAAACTGGCTACCTTTCAGTGTAGTTTTCTTCATCAGATTATCTTTATAGGTTACATTATTAGCAGCATATTCCCAGTTTTCCAACTGCTTTGGTGTTTCTTGCTCAGCATCAACCATAACCAGAGCCTTATCTGGGGCAGGGCAGATATCTGCACAGTTAGAACAACCGGTGCAGTCCATAGTGCTAACCTGAATTCGGTAGTGGTAATCCTTTTTTCCGGGCAATCTGGCTTCTTTTGTTTCGAAGGTATCCGGGGCATTTTTCTTTTCTTCTTCATCCAGTAAGAAGGGACGTATAACTGCATGGGGGCAGATATATGAACATTGATTACATTGGATACAATTTTCTGTCTGCCACTGGGGAACCATTACTGCTATGCCCCTTT
>JADQBU010000014.1 GCA_016278435.1 Halanaerobiales bacterium | reverse complement strand
GTACTACGTCTGTTGGTACAGATGTAGAGATTATAATTCCTTTAACTAAAGCAAAATTGGAGAATCAAGATTATGAAAGATGAGATTTTAAGAATAGAGTTTATAAATAAATCCTTTAAAGATACAAAAATCCTCAACGATTTTAAACTTAATGTATTTGCTGGAGAAATACTGGGTTTAGTAGGTCTTTCAGAGACAGGCAAGACATTAATTTCTAACATTTTATCAGGTCTGGAGGTTATCGATTCAGGGACTATTTATTTTGAAGAAAAGGAAGTTAAGATTAGTTCGAAAAGTACAGCCAGAAAGCTGGGTATATTTAACATACATAATAAATTGCAACTTGTACCCCATCTGTCAGTTGCTGACAATATTTTTGTTGTAAGAGATAACAGCTTAAAAAAGATGCTGTTAAATAAAAAGGCTATTTACAACCAGACAAAGAAAATATTAAAAGTAATCAAATTGGATATACCACCTGAAACAGTAATAAAAGATTTGACAGCGGCTGAACAGCATCTTATAGAACTTGCTAAAGCGATTGTAGAAGATGCAAAATTAATAGTTATCGATGATATTATTGAATCATATACTGAGAAAGAAATCAATAAGCTTAAAGAGATTATGTTTGCTTTTAAAGAGAATGGCATATCATTTTTGTTTATTACCAACAAAACAGAAGTTTTACAGGAATTTGCTGATAGGATTAATGTTCTCAGAGATGGGAAAAGTATCAAGACACTTTATAAAGGTGACTATAAACGTGAATTGATTCTAAATCTCATGATAGGAGGCAAGTTCATCGACCGTTTTGAGCGGGAGAATGTACAGATAGGAGATGAGGTTTTAAAGGTTAGAGGTCTCTCAACTGCATTTATAAGAAATATAAGTTTCAGATTATTCAGGCGAGAAATACTGGGTATTCTGGACATTGAAAAAAAAATAAGTGGGGATTTCTTTAAATTGTTTTCTGGATTAATTCCTGACTATTCTGGGTCTATATATCTGGAGGGTGAAAAAATTTATCTAAAAAATTGCCATCAGATTGTCAATAGTGGTATTGGACTGATTGCTCAGGAAAGTATAGATAAAGGATTAGTTTTAGATATGAACCTCATAGATAATCTTATACTTCCTAACATGAAGAAAATAAGTAATAAATTTTCCTGCATTAATAATAGAGTGAAAGACTATATATATGATGAATTTATAAAAGATAGTAACCTTGCTGACCCTGATGAAGAGGCAAACCTGGGTTATTTTGATATATATACTCAACAAAAGACATTATACTATAAATGGCTCTTGTTTAAGCCAGGTGTTTTAATCTGTTTTAATCCTACGGCCAGAGCAGATGTTGTTTCTAAAAAGATCATATTTAACTTTTTAGAGCGGTATGTAAAAAATGACATTTCAATAATTATTATTTCATCTGACCTTAATGAGCTTTCATCAATCTGTGATCGAATACTAGTTGCCAGTAAAAACAGGATAAAAAGAGAGTTTATCAAAGAAGAGTTTGATAAGATAAACATATGTGATTTTTATTAGATTATTTTTATCTCTCGAAAAAATGTTAAAGCTATTTTTCTTGAAGCAGGAGTATTAATAAATTTAATTTTAAACAAGGAGTTCTCAAATATTTCTAGAAATAGTAAATTGTAATCGAATAATGAAAAGGGGGATATTATGAAAAAATTAAGATCGGTTTTATTGACAATTGCCTGTATTCTTCTGATTGTCACTGTTTCAGTTGGTGCTGCAGATACGACACTCAGGATTTACCACACAAATGATACTCACGGCCGGTTAGAAGCTGATGATTATGCCGGCAGTATGGGTTTTGCCAGGATAAAAACATTAATCGATCAGGGAGAAAAGGAATTTGAAAATGTTCTTTATCTTGATGCTGGTGACACTTTCCATGGTCAGGTTATTACTAATCTAAATCAGGGTGAAGCTGCTGTGCATCTTCTCAATGTAATGGGTTGTGATGCTCTAACCCTGGGAAACCATGACTTTAACTTTGGTCAGCAGAGATTACAGGAACTGTCTGATATAGCTTCCTTTCCCCTGCTGGCAGCTAATCTGAAGAATGAGGATGGTTCTGATAGTAAACTGGCTGAGAATTATATTATTAAAGATATGAAAGGTATCAAGGTTGGAATATTTGGCCTTTCTACTCCCGAAACAGCCTACAAAACCCATCCCAAAAATGTTGAGGGACTTACTTTTGCTAATCCGGTAGAAACAGCCAAAGAGATGGTACAGGAATTACAGGGCGAAGTTGATGTTATAGTTGCCCTGACCCATCTGGGACTCAGCCAGGGTTCTGAATATACCAGTAGGGATGTAGCTGAAAATGTATCAGGGATTGATGTAATTATCGACGGCCACAGCCACAGCAAACTGGATAATGGGCTGATGGTCAATGGAACTCTGATCGCTTCCGCTAATGAATATGATAAATTTCTGGGTGTTGTGGATATAACCCTATCCGCTAATAAGGTTGTCAGCAAGAAAGCCAGTTTAATTACCAAGGAAGCAGCAGCTGATATTGAACCGGATCCTGTTGTTACAAAAGTTATCAAGGGCATAAATAATGCAAACAATGCCATGACTTCAGTTGTTATCGGTACTTCAGCTGTTGAATTAAATGGTGAAAGGTCACAGGTCAGGACTGGAGAGACCAATCTAGGCAATCTGATAGCAGATGCTATGAGAATAAAAATGAATACCGATTTTGCCATAACCAATGGTGGTGGTATCAGGGCTTCAATCGATACCGGCAAGATAACCAAGGGTGAAGTAATCACAGTTCTACCTTTTGGTAATACTGGTGTAGCTATAAAATTAACCGGTGAACAGGTATGGGAAGCTATCGAGCATGGTGTTTCCCAGTATCCGGCTGAGGAAGGTTTATTCCCCCAGGTTTCAGGTCTCAGCTTTAAATTTAACCCCGATAAACCGGCCGGTGAAAGATTAGTTGAGATTAATGTAGACGGCAAGCCTATCGATATGAATAAAACCTACACAGTTGCCACCAATGATTTCATGGCTGCCGGTGGTGATGGATATACAGTATTCCAGCAAGGCTCAACAGTAAATGAAGCAGGTGGACTGGAAGAGATTGTAATGGATTATATCGGAAGTAACAGTCCGGTTAAACCTGAACTGGAAAACAGGATTCAGGTAGTAAAATAAAATATTAATTCAGGAACACTAAACACTTTTAAAGCATATTATAACAGAAGGCCGTATTCGGGAAAACCGGGTGCGGTCTTTTTTTTAAAAAAATATATATTTACTTCTTCTGTCTGATTTTTGGTAAAGGCAATTATTTCTGATATTTATCGGGATTTACTTTAACATTATATTTTTTTTTAATACTGGGTACTATAAATATATAAAAAGATTTTTAACTTTATCAAAGGGGATATGAATAATGTATTCCTGATAATTCAGAAAAAGGCTGAGGAGGTATAATCTTGTTTAAAGATAGTATTGTTTTAGGAGTGCTGGCGGGGTTTGCAGGTAATATTTTCAAGGAAGCAATAGCCTGGAGTTTTCACTATCTGGGATATCTGAGATATACATTTGTCCATATTGCAGCCGGTACCTTTGTTCCACAAGAATTTTTAGATAGTCCAGTAAGTTTAACAATGGGGTTTATTGCTGACTGGATAATAGCAGGTTTTATGGGGGTAATAATTGTACAGTTAATCAGGAGAACAGGTAATGATTATCCGATCTTCAAGGCAATAGGAACATCTGCTTTGTTATATGTTTTATTCTATGGAATACTGATGGCCCTTGATGTAACCCGGGCTTCTCTGCTTACACCTTTACCGAATCTATTATTAATTTTTCCTCATCTAATATTTGGATTATTTGCGGGCTGGTTTATAAAAAGGTATAATGTGGTGGTAAGTTAGTTGTTTTCTTAATAAATTGAAGGAATCATCATTGATTAATAGAATATTATATAACGAACCTTTTAAAATGCAGCCGGGAGAATTCAAAGATGACCAACAAGAAGTTTAACAGGGAAATTTCAATCATATATGATCTGTTATTTGGGTATACAGATAAAATGCAGCAGTTAAGAGAGAAGCTGGATACAGGGAGTTTTAAGCTGCCTGTTGAAATTGCCCTTGTTTTAAAAATATTAGATTATCCCTTGCTGGTCCAGGGGAATAGTGAGTTCAGGATAGAAGAAATTAAAAGAGAGCTGATCAACAGGATTAAGTTTCTGGCAGAAAAGTATTCTTCTGATGTTCTGACTGATTTTATTGAAGAAGATACCATTATTCTCTTTATATCGTCTGAATTCATTGATAATATTAGAGTTAAAGATGGTGTTATTAAATTTGCTTCCATCCTTAAAGAGAACCTGGAATCTGAGACTAACTATTCCTTTTCCATCGGTATCGGAAGGAAATATGAAGACTTGAAGGGACTTATTTTTTCCTATAAGGAGGCCCGGAATGCCTGTACCAATGGTTATTTTATCGGAGAAGAACTTGCCCACATTGATAATCTGGTAGTCTTTAAAAAAGATATTCCAATTTTTATTTCAGAGATGGAAGCAGAGCTCATACAACAAATAAGAGATAAAGAAGTTGAAAATTTTAATACTCTCTTTTTGAAACTGACAGGTTCGATAATCGAGGAAAGACTTGAACCGGAGATAATTAAAACCAGGATTATGGAAGTAGCCTTCAAGGTTATGAGAGAACTTGACATTGAGGAATCTTTACAGAGTATATCGGGTTTAATGGAAAAAATTCTGGCAGTCAAGACCAAAAAAGAGCTGATAGAACTGGTAAATGACCTTGCCAGCAGGTTTTTTGGTTTTCTGCAGAGGAGTAATAAATACCAGAATACCAATCAGGAGATCAATAAAGCCCTTGCTTATATAGATAAAAATTTCAAAAAAGACCTGACACTGGAAGAGATCTCACAGGAGGTTGGCCTCAGTCTTTATTATTTTAGTCACCTCTTTAAAGAAGAAACAGGCAAGACTTTTGTCAGTTATTTAAATAAATTGAGAATCAATAAAGCAAAACATCTGTTAAGAAATGTTGATTTAAATATAGCTGAGGTTGGTTACCAGGTTGGATATAATGATCCTAATTACTTTACAAGGGTCTTTAAAGAGTATGAAAATATGACTCCCAGTCAGTATCGTAAAGAACACATAGATAATATATTATAAAATTTTGTTATAACATTCTAACTGGGGAGAGATAAAACATTGTTTAGTGTAATAATAGGTTTTTTAGTGCTGATTACTTTAATTGTAATGAGAGTAAGTATAGTAATAGTTGCCCCAATTGCCTCGTCAATAATAGCGATACTTAATCACCTGAATATCCTGGAAGTCTTTAATAATTATTATCTTCCTGGTTTTGCTGAGTTTGTGCAGAACTATTTTTTTATTTTCTTGCTCAGTTCTCTGCTGGGAAAAATTATGGAATCTTCAGGAGATGCAGTGAAGGTTGGAGAATATGTGATTGATATAATGGGGCCGAGGTATGTGGCAGTTGGAATTTTTTTTACCAGTGCTGTTATGGTATATGGTGGTATCAGTGGATTTGTGATAATTTTTACCATCTATCCCATTGCCAGGTCTGTGTTTGAAGAGGCTGGATTATCGAAATCACTAATTCTGGCAGCAATCGCTGGTGGAAATATTATTATGGGAATACCTTTGCCGGGCAGCCCGCAGATACATAATCTAATCATGATGGATTTTTTTGGAACTTCAGCTGTGGCCGGTTTGAAAGTGGGATTGATAGGTATTCTTTTCAGTATGACTTTTTCTGTAGGATATCTTTATTACCGGACTAAGAAACTGACTGGAGAAAATTTCTCTGATCAAGGGAGTAATTTCTCTAAAATTATGGATGGTATTCAGATGGGAGAATTTTTATTTTGTTTATCACCGATGCTGACAATCTTTTTATTTCTTGCTGTCCTGAAAATCCCACCTGTTATTTCTTTATTCCTGGGAGTAGTTGTTGCTTTAATAAAAAATATCAAGAAAATAAATATCAATATGGTAATTAATGAGAGTATCTCTAATGCCTCGGTTCCCTTATTATATGCTTCTTCCGCGATGGGGTTTGGGGGGGTTATTTCACATCTGCCTGTTTTCAGGGAATTCATGAATAATATTATTAATATGTCGTCAAATCCTTATATTTTAATCGGGGTTTTAACTAACATTGCAGCTGGTCTAATGGGCAGTGCTTCAGGTGGACTGCTTTTAACGATCAGTACAGTGGGTGAAAAGTTGGTTCACTTTGCTGAACCAGAAAAACTTCATAGAATTATGATTATTGCTGCCACCGGGCTTGATACACTGCCTCATAATAGTTCATATCTGGCTATGTTATCTTTTACTGGACTTAAGCTGAAAGAAACTTATTTTGATTATTTTATCATCTCGGTTATCGCCCCTTTTATTGCCTTGACTGTAGCTATAATAGCAGCTGTTTTTCTGTAATATATTATATTAAGCTTGAAGCTGGTTAGTTGACAAATATTTTATGTTAAAATATAATTTAAGATAATCAGGTTATGTATAAGTGAAATACTACTTTTATTTTTACAGGAGGTTTATGTAATGACATTAAGTGAAGAGGCTTACAAAGTAATTAAAGAAAAAATATTATTCAGTGCCAAAAAAAATAGACATTTAAGTGTGCGTAAAACATCGGATGAACTTGATATGAGTTATACACCGGTGAGAGAAGCTTTTACCCGCCTGGAACGTGAAGGTTTACTTGAAAGGATTCCCAAGGTTGGATACTTAATTCCTGAGATTAATAATAAAGATATCGAGGAAATATTTCAGTTAAGAGAATGTCTTGAGACATTTGTATTAAAAAAGGTATTTGATTTACTGACCGAAGAACATATAAAGAAATTGCAGGGTTTTATTCAAGCCCAGAAGGATGCCCTGCAGGAAGAGGATGTCAGAAAGTTCTATGATAATGATAAATATTTTCATCTAACTTTTTTCGAGGTATACAATAACTCTCATATGATTGATATTATTAAAAATGTTAGAGACCGTTATCTTGTATGTTCATTGACAACTATTATCGGGGGTCAGTCTGGAATAGCGGCGGCTATCTCTGAACATGAAGAATTGGCAGCTAATATTAGTAATGGTAATAAGAAAAAAGCTGTTAAGAATTTAATCGACCATGTTCATGACTCAAAAGTCCGCTTAAAGCAGGGCAATATATATATGCACGATTAAGTAAATTTAAATTATTCTGATAAATTCGACAAACCTTGACAAAAATCATAAAATTAAATATAATTGGAATAGAGGCGGAATATCAGCTAAATTAACTGGCAAAATATAACTTTTAGTACATATATAACTAATGTGGTAGACGGAAAATATATTTGAAAATTTTGAAAATAGATATAATAAATAATTGTTTAAAAGGGGGGATTTTATTGTATTTATATAATGAACTAAAAAAAATAGCTGATCAATATGGTGTTAAGTATTTTGGTGTAGCGGATTTATCACCGGTATCTGATGAGATACTCAAACAGGGCGGGAGTGAGGTTGCAGAATATCCTCTGGCTATTACAATGGGAATAGTACTGCCTGATTCAATAGTAAACAGGCTGCCGGACAGAAAAAATAAGGCTGTTGTCATAGATTATAAACATCATGCATATGACATAATTAATGACAGGCTTGATTTTACTGCCTCACTTATCAGTACTTATCTACAGGACAAAGAATATAATGTCATGCCGGTTCCTGCTGGAAGAAAGACAAGTCAGGAGAAACTATGTGGTTCTTTTTCTCATAAATTAGCAGCTCACCTGGCAGGTCTGGGCTGGATTGGTAAGAGCTGTTTGCTGATCACACCTGAACATGGGCCCCGGGTAAGATGGATAACTGTTTTAACAGATGCCCCTTTAGAGGTGACCGGTGAACCGATGGCAGAAAGATGTGGAGATTGTAACTTATGTGTGGAAGCCTGTCCAGTCGGTGCATTTACAGGTAGAAATTTTAAAGAAGATGAACCCCGGGAAGAGAGATATCAGGCTGAAAAATGTGATAAATTCTTACAGATGAAAGAAAAACCCTACAGGATATGTGGTATGTGTATCTATATATGCCCTTATGGATTAAAGGAAGATAAATAAAATTTTGTTTTAAAATTAATAATATTATGAAAGAAAGGAGGGAGAACCTAGTAGTTTTTGTGGAATGACTTTTGTTTTATAATATTAATTAAAAAAACAAGGGGGAAATTATAAGTATGAAAAAATTGACTGTTATTACATTATTAGTTGCCTTGCTGGTAGGAATTTTTGCTCTGAATGCTTTTGCCCAGGAAGAGTATAACCTGGTACTGACAACCTATTCCAGTGAACAGCATATTACCAGTAGAGCTTTCCAGTATTTTGCTGAACAACTTCAGAAAAAAACCGATGGTAGAGTCAAATTCAAGACTTTTTATGGAACTCTGGGAGGGCCGGGAGAAATTCTTCCTCTTATCAAAGACGGTACTGTAGATATAGGTATATTCTTGCCTAACTATTATCCTGCAGAATTTACTCTGACAGCCATTAAAGAAATGGCCTATGCAGCCTATCAGCCAAATGCTGCCATTAAGTCTTTTAATCAGCTATTTGAGGAATTTCCGGAAATGCAGCAGGAATATTTAGATAAAGGTATTGTATTTTTGACAACCTATTCCGGTAACCTGAATCCACTTGTAACCAAGAAAAAAATCGAAACCCTGGATGACTTAAAAGGCATGAAAGTCAGGGCTGGTGGACGTGACGCCTATACTACAGCTGCCTGGGGTATGGTACCCGTACAGTTAAACTTTGGAGAAATTTATGAAGGGTTAATGCGGGGAGTAATTGGTGGGGTTTATGGAGTTACCATCGGTACAGATGTTGAAAGCCTTCACTTGCAGGATATAGCCAAGTATTTTATGGACCCCGGGGCAGGTCAGGCCGCAACACTTAATATGGCTATAAATAAAGAATCCTATGATAAACTTCCGGATGATATTAAACAGGCGATGCAGGAAGCAATAGATGAAGCCGTAGCAAAAGAGCTGGAATTAAGAGCCGCAAGACAGACCCACTCTTTAAATATGATTCTTGATGCTGGTGCAGAATTCTATCAGCCTCCTCAGGATGTAGTTGATAAGATGACTGAATTAAGTAAACCAGCAACCCATCAGGCCTGGGTCGATGACTGTGTGAAAGCAGGATACCCAGAAGACCTGGCAAATAAAGTGCTGAATAGATATATTGAATTAAATCAGAAATACAGGGAAGAATTAGAGTGGAAACCACTAATGGAAGAATATAATGAATTAAAGGCACAAAGATAATATCTATTATTAAATAATATATAAACTCAAGGGGTCATCTAGAAGAGATAGAAAATTCTAGATGACCCTTAAATTAGAGAAATTATAAATATTAATTATATTGATTATTAATATTACTTTTTTCACTGGAAGGGAGAAATTTATATGGGGAGAAAGCTAAGAAGTAATTTTAAAAAAGGATCATTACCCTGGGCATCACGGCGGGCACACTGGAGGGCCCTGGGGCTGACAGATGAAGATATGGAAAAACCTAAAATAGCAATAGTAAACTCTTCTTCAGATCTGGCGCTTTGTTTTACCCATCTCGATGAAGTGGCTCAGAAAATGAAAGAAGCTATTCTGGCTTCAGGAGGGCTGGCTTTTGAAATCAGGACTGCAGCTCCCAGTGATTTCATAACAGCGGTGGGGAAGACCGGAGGATATATACAGTCAACCCGCGATCTTATTGTTAATGATATTGAGGTAGCCGTGGAAGGTGCTCAGCTTGACGGCATGGTCTGTCTGGCCTCATGTGATAAAACTGCTCCGGGCCAACTTATGGCAGCTGCCCGGCTTAACATTCCAACTATTGTTGTTGCCTGTGGTTATCAACCCAGTGGTTTTTACAAAGGTGAGCATATTGATATTGAGGATATTTTTATTTATGCCGGCCATTATGCTGCCGGTAAACTCAGTCTGGAAGAATTGACCGAGATGACTGAAACCGCCATCCAGGGACCGGGAGTATGTCCTGGAATGGGTACAGCTAACTCGATGCACGGCGTGTCAGAGGCTCTGGGTATGGCACTCCCCGGAAGTACTCCGGTTCTGGCCAATGCTTCAAAAATGTGGCAGGTGGTCAGGTTAGCAGGGGAAAGAATAGTTGAGATGGTCTGGAATGACGAAAAACCGCGGGATATAATGACCCCTGAGGCATTTGAAAATGCCGTAAAGATGGTGCTGGCAACCAGTGCCTCTACCAACACGATTAAACATCTTCAGGCAGTTGCCCGGGAAGCAGAATGTGATGTAGATGTCTTTGGTTTATTCAAGAAATACGCTGACCAGATACCTCTTTTGACTGCTGTTCGCCCAAATGGTGAGGTTTTGATTGAAGAATATGAAGCTGCTGGAGGAACAAGAGCGATAATGAAGCAGCTGGAAAGCTTACTTAATAAAGACGCAATTACTGTTTCCAGTAAAACGGCCGGAGAAAATCTGGAAGATGTTGTGGTGGCAGATGAAGAAATTATTCGTCCTTTGAATCATCCGCTTTCCACCAGGCCTTCAATATTAGTTGTGAATGGTTCACTGGCACCGAATGATGGTATTATAAAACTGGCTGTCAAAGATGACAGACCATTTAAATTTTCTGGTCCTGCTGTTATTTATGAGTCACGGGAAAAGGCTATTGAAAGTTTAAGTGAAGGGGAAGTTAAAGAAGGTCAGGTTCTGGTCCTGCGCGGATTCGGCTTAAAAGGCAATCCCGGTCTGGGCTTTCTTTCCAGTGTTATCTTTGCTCTGGATGGAGCAGGATTAACAGGTAAAGTTGCTGTTGTAACTGACGGTCATGTTTCGGGACTGGTTAATAAAACACTACTGGTTTGTGAAATTAACCCTGAAGCAGCCGAAGGCGGACCTCTGGCCCTGGTTGAGGAAGGTGACTCAATTACTATAGATGTAGAAGAACGAACAGTTGACCTGGATGTCCCGGAAGATGAACTTTCCCGGCGGCGCGAAAAAATAAAAGAATTTGCTGCAAATCATACTGGAGAACGTGGCTGGTTATCGATTTACCGGCAGGTTGTAAGACCGATGTGTGATGGAGCCATTCTGGGAGAATAAAACTGATAATTAAAGGCTCCTCTTTGATAAGAATGTAATATAAAGAATTTTATTAAAGGGAATGCCTTTCAATTATACAGATTAAGGAGGAAAGATAAGCATGAATGGATATAAAGAGTTTGTTGAAAAAATTAACCGGTTCTTTGCCAGTTTGAGTGCAATAGCTCTTCTAATTATAATGTTTGCTATTAATATTGATGTATTTGGCCGGACTCTTTTTAACCGTCCAATATATGGTACTATAGGATTGACCAGAACTTTACTTGTAATTTTAATTTTCTCTTCAATTGGTTATGCCCAGGTTAAGAAAACACACATTCAGGTTGAAGTAGTTATAAATAAATTTAGTGAGATACCAAGAAAGATAACGCTGGTTCTGGGTCTTGTGTTTTCTTTTGTTATTATGACCTTGATGACTTATGGTACGACTATTAGTGCTTATAAATCATTTTTGATCAGGGAAACCATGTCCGGTATAGTAAGATTTCCAATATGGCCGGGAAGATTTATTGTTGCTTTTGGTTGTATGATGCTAATATTGCAATATCCAGTAGATATAAAAGAAAATATTGGTAAACTTTATAAAGATAATTAATGTAAATATTGAGGGTCATATAAAAGGAAGGAGTAAACCAGTATGGATTTAATGTTAGGGTTAATTGGGATTGCGGTTTTTTTAGTTTTATTACTCCTTGGTGTTCATGTTGCAGTAGCATTAGCCGGTGTTGGTTTTTTAGGGTTAGCTTTATTGACTGATTTTAATAAGGCTCTCATGTTTGCTGCCCGGACTTTTTATTCAGAGGGGAGTAACTATTCATTTGCGGTTATACCGCTATTTATTGTTATGGGATATTTTGCTACCTCGGGTGGAATTATAGATAAGGCATTTAAATTGACCTCTACCTGGTTTTCTAATATTAAGGGAGGTCTGTACTGGGTAGGTATTGCCAGCTGTACTCTCTTCGGGGCAGCTACCGGTTCGGGCTCTGCAGCCACCATAAGTGTTGGCAAAATTCTCTATCCCCAGATGGTTGATGAAGGTTATACCAAAAAACTCAGTCTGGGATGTCTGGCTGCTTCAGGTACGATTGGGGTCTTGATTCCCCCCAGTATTCCACTGGTACTTTATGGGACTGTAGTAGAGGAAAATATAGGTTCACTACTGCTGGCAGGTATTATCCCGGGTTTACTGGAAGCATTTATCTATGGATTAGGCCTTTACTTCATTATTAAATTCAAACCTTCTCTGGCTTTTACAGAGGATCATAAACATATTGAGCGCACTTTTACATTTAAGGAGAAATTAAGAACACTTCCAGGGGCCTGGGGAATTGCATTATTGATGTTTATAATCATTGGAGGTATTTATGGTGGTATTTCTACTCCCAATGAAGCAGGTGCAATAGGTGCTCTTGTTGCCCTGATTATGTTGATAGTTAAAAACAAAAAGGATTCGCTCAAGCGCATTAAAGAAGATGCCTGGGAAACAGCAGGGAGTACTGCCATGTTGTTCTTCCTGATTGTGGGTTCGGTCGTGTTTTCCAATTTTTTGACCTTTTCTGGTGTATTTGATGCGGCCAGATTTTTAAAAGATTTTCCGCCGCTTGTTGCTTTAATAATTTTCTGTGCAATATTCTTTTTAATGGGAATGTTCATGAGTAGTGCCGCTGCCTTACTAATAATTGCACCACTGGCTCATATGATAATTACCCCGGCATATAGTGGTATCTGGCTGGGTATAATTATGGTTAAGATGTTTGAGATTGGAGCTATTACTCCCCCGATTGGCTTTGGGGTGTTTATAGCCAAGACACTGGATAAAACCGTACCACTGGAAGAGGTTTTTTCTGGAGCTGTACTTTTCTGGATTCTTGACTTAATTACACTGGCTATTTTAATTATTTTTCCACAGCTGGTTCTACTTATTCCCAATCTGGCCAGTTAAAGTTAATCAATTCAATACAGTATGATAAACTTGCAATAAGTAAACAAAAGGAGGTAAGTTCGTTGTCTGAACAATTAACCAGGGTTTTAGGTAATTTAGAAGAAGAGGAAACAGTAGAATTAGTAAAGAGTGATTTAGAAGAAAACAAACCTGTCATGGAAATTCTGGATGCATGTAGAAAGGGAATGGAAATTGTAGGGGAGAAATTCGATACGGGGGAGTATTATGTGGCTGATTTGATGTTTGCTGCCCATATCTTTGAACAGGTAATGGAAATTCTCAAACCAGAATTAAAGGCACAAAATCAGGATGAAAGCAAGGTCGGTAAGATACTGCTGGCAACTGTTAAAGATGATATTCATGATCTGGGTAAAAACCTGGTTGCTACCATGCTGGGAGCCTTTAATTTTGAAGTAGTTGACATAGGTGTAGATGTTGCTCCTGAGGTAATCTATGAAAAAATAAGAGATTATAATCCTGATATAGTAGGGTTAAGCTGTCTTATCAATACTGCCCTTTCTTCCATGGAAGAGACCGTAAAAGGTATTAAAGATATGGAAGAGAGTCCACTGGTTATAATCGGTGGTGTTCCTATAGATGATGATATAGCCAATAAATTCGGGGCAGATGCTTATGGTAAGGATGCCTCCGAGGCAGCTAAAAAGTGTAAGGAACTATTAGGTATATAAACTAACATTTTATGAATGGAGGAATAGTCTATGAGTGGAAAAGAGAGACACCTAGAGGAAAAGATAAATCGTCTTAAAGCAGCAGTAAATATAGAAGAATATGACCGCCCTCCAGTTGTTGCTACAGCTGACCTCTGGCCAGTTATCCATGTTGGAAAGTACACAGTACAGGAGACGTTTTATGATGCAGATAAACTGGCCGAGAGTTACAATGAAGTCTTCAAAGAATTTCCAGAATGGGATGCTTTCGGAACTGTTTTTTACAATATTGGTCCGGCCCTTGATGCCCTTGGGTCAAAGAGATGGATTATGCCTGGACAGGGTATATCAGAGAATGCAGCTTTCCAGAATAGGGACCTGGAACTTATGAAGGCAGATGAGTATCATAAATTAATTGAAAACCCTGTTCAATTTCAGGTTGAAGAGATTTTACCAAAATTACATTCCAGACTGAGTTCTGAGCCGGAAAAAACAAAGGCTCTATTAAAGGCAGCTTATTATTTTGCCGGGCTTGATGCAAAGACAGGTGTTTATAAAAAATCATGGGCTGATAACTATGGTATACCACCCCTGTTTCAGGGAACTATTAATATGCCTCTGGACTGGGTTGCAGATAGATTAAGAGGTTTTATGAACTGTTTGATCGATGTTAAAAAGAATTCAAAAGATCTGCTTAAAGCTTGTGATGCTCTGGTTCCTTTTTTTGTGGAAATTGCTTTAAATATGGCTAAAGGTGGAGGCGATTATCCCTTTATCTTTAATCCACAGCATGTTGGACCATTTTTATCACCTAAGGACTTTGATAAATATTACTGGCCATCTTTTAAAAAGGTTGTTGATGGTATCGTAGGCGCTGGCCATAAGCTCTTTATTTTCTTTGAAGGGAATATGGAACAGCATCTGGAGTGTCTTCAGAACTTACCGGCAGGAAAGATAGTAGCCCGGTTCGAAAAAGTTGACTTTGAGAAGGCCAAGAAGTATCTGGGTGGGAAAATCTGTATTGCCGGCGGTATGCCCAGTAATTTATTGATCAAGGGCACTACCAGTGAAGTTAAAGAACACACCTTAAAGATGCTGGACCTTTTTGCAGATACAGGCGGATTTATTATGACTGCTGATACGGGGATTCCCTTCAATGCCAAACCGGAAAATATAAAGGTCTGGTTGGATACAGTAGTAAATTATTAAAAAGTAGAGGTGGAATAAATATGGCTGAAAAAAAGGAAATAACTAAAAGCTGGAAGAAAGTCAAAAAAGAATTCCCTGAAATCAAAGGTGACGAAAATATAGTTAAAGAAAACTGGGACAAACAGGAGATCCGTTCAGTATCTCTTATTTATCGTCTGTTAAAATGCTAGCAGGGGAGGTGAGTGGTTCTTGACCAGAAAAGATTATATTACTGAGCCGGCCCGTAAGTTACCGGTTATAGATGAATTTGATGTGGTAATTGTTGGTGGGGGGATTGCCGGGGTGGCAGCTGCTGTCGCAGCCAGCCGTAATGATGCCCGGGTCTGTATCATTGAAAAGGAAAATGCTCTGGGTGGTCTGGCTACCCTGGGATTAATTGCGATCTATTTACCATTATGTGATGGTATGGGTAACCAGGTAATCGCAGGACTGGGTGAAGAATTATTAAAACTCTCTCTGCAGTATGGACCGGGAGAAATTCCTGCTGCCTGGAAAGATGATCTTGATAAAGAGAAGAAAAAAGAACAGAGATACCGGGTTAATTTCAATCCGGCTTCCTATATGATTTCCCTGGAAGAACTGATTCTGGAGAATAACATTGAATTATTTTATGACAGTAGATTCTGCGGTCTTGATCTTAAAAATGATGAGATTAAGGCTGTAATTATTGAAAATAAAAGTGGGAGGCTGGCTGTCAAGGGTAAATCTTTTATTGATGCTACCGGTGATGCTGACCTTTCTTATCAGGCTGGTGAGGAGACAGTTTCTCTTGCTACAAACAAGAGAAGCGGCTGGTTCTTCTCACATAAGGATTCAGAAGTCAGGCTCCATATGTTACATGACCCATTATATAGTGAACTCCCTCCCGGAGTACCAACTTTTGCTGGTGATAATGGTAAAGAAGTCTCAATAATGAATATTACTGCCCGTAAGATGATTAAGAAGAGATTGCAGGAGATAAATAAAGATAATGAGAAGGAATATGAAGAGTATCCTGTAGTGATTCCAACAATCCCTCAATTCCGGATGACGAGAAGGATAAAAACTTCATTTGAACTGGATGAAAGTGATGATAAAAAATACTTTGCAGATTCTATAGGAATGACAGGTGACTGGCGTAAGGCCGGACCTGTTTTCCACCTCCCTTACCGCTGTATCAGGGGAGAAAAGGTTAATAATCTTCTAGTTGCTGGCCGCTGTATATCTGTTACGACTTCAGCCTGGGACATTACGAGAGCCATTCCCACCTGTGTGGTTACAGGTCAAGCAGCTGGTACTGCTGCTGCCTTATCCAGCATAAAAAATATTAATGCAAGGGAACTGGATATAAATGCCCTTCAGGATAACTTAAAGGGTCAGGGGGTTATTATTGACCGGACTATCTGTGATTGAGAGTTTCTAGTATTTATATACCGGGAAAGGAGATATGTAGGGGAATGTATTTAACTAAAGAAGAACAGAGGATACTGGATGGAAAAGAAGGTTATATAAAGCAGAAATGTATGCAATTTCTTGTAGACTATGGTGTTGCTGCCGGAGCAGAGAGGTTAGTTGATATTGATGGAACTGCTGATATACATCCCGGTTACAAGACATCCTGGGTCATAGATTATAAAATCACGATGGATGAAATTGTTAAACTGGCCAGTCAGGGTGAAAAATTCAAGGTTCCCACTTTCGGTAATAAGCCGATCAACCCCTGTTTTATTGTTGACGGCTGGGAAAACTGTTCCTGCTGGCCTCAGAATGATGAAGAGTATCATAAGAAATGGATGATTGAAATAAAACCCTTTATTCAGATGGGTATGGTTCCCATACTCTCCTGTGATTATTATCTGGTTAGCTCTTACTGGCCTACAGTTGGTCAGCACTGTTCCTGGGGAGAAAGTTCTGCCATACCCTGGGCCAATGCTGTTCTGGGGGCCCGAACAAATGCTGATGGTTGTTTTCAGACCGCTTATCTGGGTAAGGTACCGGCCTATGATATGCATTTAGATGAAAACAGGATTGCAACCAGACTGGTAGAATCTAAGGTTAAGCTGAAAAACGATATGGATTATGATCTGTTTGGTTGGGCAGTAGGCGAGGCTGTCGGGGTAGAGGTACCGGCAATTGTTGGTATAGGAAAACCTACTGTTAGCCAGCTGGTCAAGATGAATTCCAGCCTTAATACCGGTGGTCAGGTGCGGATGTATCATATACCGGGTGTTACTCCAGAGGCCTCCAGCCTTGATGCAGCTTTCCAGGGTAGAGATTATGTGGAAAAGGTCGAAATCACTGAAGCAGATCTGAAAGATGCCTATGAAAAGATGAACTATGCCTCTAATAGAAATGTTGATTTTGTCTATCTGGGCTGTCCTCACTATAATATCCAGGAAGTTCAGAAGGCAGCTAGATCGGAAGA
>JADQBU010000305.1 GCA_016278435.1 Halanaerobiales bacterium | reverse complement strand
TATGGTGAGTTTTTGTATTTTAATACATTTAATTACATTGATAGAATACTATATTTTACTAAAATTAATAAAAGCTACAATAAACTAATGAAAATTGTTAAACTTGAAAATTTCGACTTAATACATGCTCATTCTTTATTTGTTAATGGTGGTTTAGCTAACAAATTATTTAATAAATATGGATTAAAGTATATTGTACTAGTACAAAATACAGATATTAACTTTTTTTACAAGAGATTATTTCACTTGAGAAAAAAAGGGCTTAAAATCTTACTGGATGCTGAAAAAATTATTTTTATGACTCCTTCTTATAGTAAGCGGTTGATAAACAATTATATTCCAAACAATAAAAAAAAAGAAATTGAAGACAAATCTGTTATAATACCAAGTGGTATAAATAACTATTGGTTAAAAAATCTTAAGTATAGACAAAATTATTTGATTAATAAAAAGATAAGACTAATTTATGCTGGTAGAATTGATAAAAATAAGAATGTTTTAAATATATGTAAAGTAGTTAAAGAACTTAACAGTCAAAATTTTAAAGTTGAGTTAACAATAATTGGTAAGGGACCCCAAAAAGAAAAAATTGAGAAATATGTTAGTAATTATGATTCTATAAAAGTTCTATATTATATGCCAAAAGAAGAACTTATTGAATATTTTAGAATTAGTGATATCTTTATAATGCCTTCTTACACGGAAACATTTGGTCTTGTTTATATAGAAGCTATGTCTCAAGGATTACCTATTATTTACACTAAAAATGAAGGTGTAGATGGTTATTTTAAAGAAGGAACTGTTGGTTATAGAGTTAATCCAAATAATATCAATGATATGGTAGATAAAATAAAATTAATTTATAATAATTATATTCAAATGTCTAAAAACGCAGTTAGAGAATCTCAAAGATTTTTTTGGAATAAAATATCAAATCGATATATTAAAATGTATAAAGAACTGATATAAAATTATAAATTTATAATTGAGGTGTTCAAATTGAATAAAAATAGAGTTTTAAAAAAAATAAATAGCAAAAATATAGTAATAGGAGTAGTAGGTTTAGGTTATGTAGGGTTACCATTAGCGGTAGAAAAAGCAAAAGCAGGTTATGATGTTGTTGGATTTGATATACAGCAAAAAAGAGTTGATATGGTTAATAATGGGGAAAATTATATAGGTGATGTTGTTGATGAAGAACTTTATAATTTAGTAAAGGAAGGTAAAATAAACGCCACAACTGATTATATAGAAATAGAGAGGGTTGATGCTGTAGCTATTTGTGTTCCCACTCCTCTTGACCAGTATCATCAACCAGATACCAGGTATGTAGAAAGTTCTACTAGAGATATAGCAAAGTATTTACATAAAGGAATGTTAGTCGTATTAGAAAGTACAACATATCCAGGTACTACTGAAGAAATTGTTAAACCGATTCTGGAAGAAACAGGTTTAAAGTGTGGGAAAGACTTTTTCCTTGCCTTTTCTCCAGAAAGAGTAGATCCAGGTAACAAGGTTTATAATACAAAAAATACCCCTAAGGTGGTAGGAGGGGTAACCCCTCAATGTACAGAAGTTGCTGCAGCTTTATATAATAATGTACTTGACAACCATGTTTATACAGTTTCTAGCCCGGCTGTAGCTGAAATGGAAAAAATACTTGAAAATACTTTTAGAAATATAAATATTGCATTAGCTAATGAAATGGCTATTTTATGTAATAAAATGGGTATAGATGTCTGGGAAGTAATAGATGCTGCCAAAACAAAACCCTATGGTTTTATGGCTTTTTATCCTGGACCTGGACTTGGAGGACACTGTATTCCCATTGACCCCTTTTATCTGACCTGGAAAGCAAGAGAATATGATTATCATACCAGGTTAATTGAATTAGCTGGGGAAATAAATAACTCCATGCCTGAATTTGTTGTAGATAGGTTAATGAAAATCTTAAATAAATATAAGAAAGCTTTAAATGGTTCAAAGATATTGCTACTGGGTGTAGCTTATAAAAAAGATATAGATGATTTAAGAAAATCTCCTGCTTTGAAAATAATTGAGATTTTAAATAAAGAAGGGGCAGAGGTTATATATAATGATCCTTACATTGAAGAATTTGAATATAAAAATAAAACATATAGATCAGAACATTTATCAGATGACTTATTACAGCAAGCAGATGCAGTTTTAATTACTACAGATCATAGTTTGTACGATTATGATGATATAGCCAATAAATCTAAAGTTGTATTTGATACCCGTAATGCAACAAAAGATATAAATTTAAGCAATATATATAAATTGTAAATCTGGAGTGATAAATTCAAATGATTGAGAAGTTGGGTTTTGCTATTATCGGCTGTAGTGGTATATCAAGTAAACACATTGAAGGAATAATCAGGAATTATAAAGATGCAAATTTAATAGCAGTCTGTGATCTTTATGAAGACAAAATGGATGAGGCTATAGATAATTATTATAATTATTCAAAAGAGAATAAAAGTGATTTTAATGAAGAAGTTATTAAAATAATGAAGAACAATAAAATAAAGAAATATAAAGATTATAATAAGCTATTAAATGATACAGAAATAAATGTAGTGACTATTGCTACTGATAGTGGAACCCACCCTGGTATTGCTAAAGATGTGTTAAATGCAGGTAAACATGTTATTGTTGAAAAACCAATGGCTTTATCTACAAAAGATGCTGATGAAATGATCAAATTGGCAGAGAAAAAAGGATTAAAATTATCAGTTTGCCATCAAAACAGATTTAATCCAGTTATTCAAAAACTAAAGGAAGCTATAGATGATGATAGATTTGGTAAATTAGTTCATGCAGTAGCCAGTGTCAGATGGAACCGTAATGATGAGTACTTTAATAAAGATGCCTGGCACGGCACCTTGGACCGTGATGGCGGTATCTTTTTAAATCAATGTATACATTATATAGATATGTTATTTTGGATGATGGGAGATGTGAAAAGATTAACTGCAGAAACGGATACTTTTTTAAGGGATATAGAAATAGAGGATGCCGGAGTAGCGTCTTTACGTTTTAGAAATGGTGCTATTGGGTTAATAGAGGGTACTGTCTGTGTATATCCCAGAAACCTGGAAGAAACCTTCAGTATTTTTGGAGAGAAGGGTACAGTAAGATTGTCAGGTGCAGCTATGAATAAGGTGCTGGATTGGAAGTTTGCGGATGCAGTAGATAATGAAGAAGAAAAGATGAAACAGGGAGGTTTTGAAAAAGTAAATATATATGGTTATGGGCACAATCTTTTATTTAAAGATGTTATAGATTCAATAAGGGATGATAGAAAACCTCTTGTAGATGGAAGAGAAGGTAAAAAAGCTATTGAGACAATTCTGGCCATGTATAAATCATCTCGTACTGGTAAACCAGTTGAATTTCCTCTGGGAGATTATTCAACTACAACAGGAGTGGAATAGATGAATAGTGTAAGTTATAAAGCTAAATTAGGCAAAAACGTTAAAATAGGTGAATTTACAGTTATAAAAGAAAAAGTTTCAATAGGTGATAATGTTATAATTGGCAATAATGTGGTGATTCATGAGGGCACAAAAATAGGTAATAATATTAGGATTGATGATAATACAGTTATTGGAAAACAACCAATGAGATCAGCCAACAGTATTTTTAAAGATGATGATAGAAAAGACCCAGCGGTTATTGGGGATGGCTCAATAATAGGCGCATGTGTGATTATATATGCTGGTTCAAGGATAGGAAAAGGAGTATTAATGGCTGACCTTTCTACTATTAGAGAGGATTCAACAGTAGGAGATAATACAATAGTTGGGCGGAGTGCTACTATAGAAAATTTATGTAAAGTCGGTGCAAACTGCAAAATACAGACAAATGCCTATATTACCGCCTATTCTGAGTTGGGAGATTATGTTTTCATAGCTCCGGGAGTGGTAACAACAAATGATAACTTTGCTGGAAGAAGTAAGGAGAGGTTTAAATATCATAAAGGTGTTATAGTAAAAAAGGGTGGCAGGATAGCAGCAAATGCAACTATCATGTCCGGGATAACAATTAATGAAGACACACTTGTAGCAGCAGGTAGTATTGTTACAAAAGATACACCTCCACAAAAGATAGTTATGGGGTCACCTGCTAAAGTACATAAAGATGTTCCGGAAGACCAACTTTTAGAAAACCAGTAGTGTTAAAGAAAGGGGATTATATTGCAAATACCATTATTGGATTTAAAAAAGCAGTATGATGAAATTAAAGATGAAATACAGGAAGCTATTAATGATGTACTGGAAAGCACCAGGTATGTCCTGGGGGAACATGTACAAAAATTAGAAGAAGAAATTGCTGATTATACAGGTACTAAATATGGTATTGGTGTTGCTTCAGGAACAGATGCCCTACTTTTATCCTTACATGCCCTTGATATCGGTCCAGGTGATGAAGTAATAGTACCAACATTCACTTTTTTTGCCACTGCTGGAGTAGTTTCAAGATTGGGGGCTACACCGGTTTTTGCAGATATTGATCCGTTCAGTTATAATATAACTCCAGAAGAAATAGAGGATAAAATAACTGATAAAACTAAAGCAGTTATACCTGTACATCTTTATGGACAACCAGCCGAAATGGACAAAATTATGGATATAGCAAAAAATTATAATTTAAAAGTTGTTGAAGATGCCTGCCAGGCAATAGGAGCAGAATATAAAGAAACAAAAGTTGGAAATTTTGGTGATGCTACTGCTCTTAGTTTTTTCCCCTCAAAAAACCTGGGTGGTTATGGTGATGGAGGGATGATACTAACAAATAATAGGGATTTAGCAGATAGATTAAAAAGTTTACGAGTTCATGGTGCAGAACCAAAATACTTTCATAAGGAAGTTGGCTATAACAGTAGATTGGATGCGATTCAGGCTGCTATTCTTAGAGTAAAATTAAAATATCTTGATGAATGGACTAAAGGTCGACAACGTGTAGCAAAAACTTATGATAAATTATTTAAGGAAAATGGGTTGGATCAAAAAATTGTTTTACCAAGAAAAAAAGTTGAAGATAGTACCCATGTTTATCATCAGTATGTTATTAGAGTTGAAAACAGGGATAAGTTACAAAAACATCTACAAGAAAAGAGCATTTCAACTGCAATATATTATCCTGAACCTTTACATCTGCAGGAGTGTTATCAGGATCTTGGTTATAATGAAGGGGATTTAACAGTAGCAGAGAAAGCTTGTGAGGAAGTTCTGGCATTACCGATTGATCCTAAATTAAATGAAGAACAAATTAAGTATATTACTGATAAGTTCTTGAAGGTGTTATAGGATGATAAAAGACAAAAAAGTATTAATTTTGGCACCTCATACAGATGATGGTGAAATAGGTTGTGGAGGTACTATATCAAAAATTATTGAGGATAAAAAAGATGTTTATTATATAGCCTTTTCGATTTGTGAAAAATCTGTTCCTGATAAATATCCTTCAAATATATTAGAAAAAGAAGTAAGGGATGCTACTAAAATTTTGGGTATTCCTGAAAATAATTTATTTATTTTAAATTATCCTGTTCGTGAATTTAATAAATATAGACAAGAAATATTAGATAATCTAATTAATTACAAAAAAAAAGTGGAACCTGATTTGATTTTTTTGCCCTCAAAACAGGATTTGCATCAAGATCATTCCGTTATCTTTGAGGAGGGAATAAGAGCATTTAAAGATAGGAATATTTTAGGTTATGAAATTCCATGGAATAATATGAAATTTGAAAATCGATTATTTTCTATTTTAGATAAACGGCATATTGATAGAAAAATTAAATCATTATCAAAATATAAATCACAAAATTTTAGAGATTATTTTTCAAAAGAATATATAGAGAGTTTAGCTGTAACACGAGGTATACAAATCAAACAAAAATATGCAGAATGCTTCGAAGTGTTAAGAATTTTTTTAAACTAGGAGGTGGTGAAAATGAGTAATTTATTCTTCATCAAAATAAATGAACTAGGGTTAGATATATCAGATAGTAAAAACATTACTATTAGTAACGTATCATCAATTAATAATCCTGAAAATAATTCTCTTATGTTTATTAAAGAAGATAAAGATTTATACTTTGAAAGTATAAAAAATATTAAAGATTCATTGATATTGGTTCCTGAAAAGACAAAATATCTTGATAATATAGAAATGAATAATATTATCTATAGAGTAAATTCTCCAAGAGAAAAATTTGCTAAAATCTTAAATTATATATTAAACCAAACAAATAAGAATAAAGATTATAAAAACCATGAGAAAAATATAATAATAGGGGAAAATGTTAAAATAGATAAGACTGCTTTTATTGAACCGTTTGTATTTATTGACCATAACTGTATTATAGGTGAGAATTGTGTAATACGTTCTGGGGCAAGACTTGGTAAAAATGTAGAGCTTAAAAAAAATACTGTAATAAGACAGAATGCTGTGGTTGGAGGACAAGGTTTTGGAATTGAAAGGACTTTAAGTGGTGAAACTATAAGAATTCCTCATGTGGGTGGCGTAATATTAGGAGAACATGTTGAGATAGGTGCGCTTACTACTGTATGTTCTGGTACGATTGATCCAACAATTATTGAGGATTATGTAAAAATTGATGACCATGTTCATGTTGCTCATAACTGTTTTATTAAGAAAGGAACTATTATTACTGCAGCATCAGAGATAAGCGGTAGTGTAACAATGGGCAAAAGTTGCTGGATAGGTCCAAACTGTTCTATTATGAACGGAGTTAGTATTGGAAATAGGGTGACAATTGGTTTAGGTGCTGTAGTAACTAAATCTATAAAGGAAAATGAGGTTGTTGCAGGAAATCCTGCTACTTCCATAGAAGAAATTAAAAAAATTCGCCAAATACAAAAAAAATTATTAATGAATTCATAAAAAATGAGAGGTTTTTTGTTATGTCTAAAAACATTTGGATAGTTAATCATTATGCAATTAAATCAGAACAAACAGGTCCTACTAGAACTATTGATATAGCAAAAGAATTAAATAAAAAAGGACATAATGTAACTATTTTTTCATCTAGCTTTAGTCATTATACAAAAAAATATGTTGATAATATTAAAAGCACAAGAGAGGAAATCCATGAGGGTGTAAAATTTATTTGGATTAAGACTCCCCAGTATAGGAAAAATGATTTAAAAAGAGTAATAAACATTTTGGTTTTTACAATTAAACTTTTTTTTGTATTACCTAGAAATTCTAAACCAGATGTAATAGTTGGTTCTTCGATTCATCCATTTGGTTGTTTAGCAGCACTTATAATATCTAAGTTTAAAAAAACTAATTATTATTTAGAAATAAGAGATTTATGGCCTCAAACATTAATTGATATGGGGCTGTTATCTTATAATAATATCATATCTAAATTTTTAAGATTGTTAGAAAAAATATTGTATAATAGTGCTAAAAAAATAATTATACTTCTACCAGATGCAGACAAATATATTTATAATTTAGATCAAAAATTTGCTAACAAAATAGTTTATATACCTAATGGAGTTTCCTTGGAGAAATTTGATAAAAATAAAAAGATATTTAAAAAGAGTATTATCGAAAAAAATAATTTAAATAATAAGTTTATAGTAATGTATACAGGAGCTCATGGTCTAGTAAATAAACTTGATATAATTATTAAAGCGGCTATAAAAATTCAAAAGAAAAGATTAAATGACATACATTTTGTATTTATCGGAGATGGTCCACAAAAAGATAAGTTAATAGAAATGTCTAGTAATTATAATATAAGTAATGTAACTTTTGAAGATTCTGTGGAAAAAAATTATATTCCTTACATATTATCAGAAGCTAATATTAATATTATTACTATTGCAGATTCGCCTTTATATAAATATGGAATTAGCCCAAATAAATTATTTGATTATTTTGCAAGTAGCAAACCAATTATAATGTCTGGTAATGTTTCTAATGATTTAGTAAGCATAGCAAAATCAGGTATTACAGTTGAACCTGAAAATCCCCAAAAACTAGCAGATGCAATAATAAAAATGCGTAATATGCCACAAGAAGATTTAAATGAAATGGGACGCAATGGTAGAAAGTATGTAGAAAAAAATCATGAAATAAAAATATTGGCTGAAAAATTTGAACAAACTATATGTAAAAAATAATGTTAATAGGAGTGATAAAAATGAAATTAGAAAATAAAGTTGCTATAATTACTGGGTCTTCAAGAGGTATTGGAAAAGAAACAGCAATACTTTTTGCAAAAGAAGGTGCAAGTGTTATTATTGTAAATGACAAGAATGTTGAGGAAGGCAAAGAAACATCTAATTATATTAAAGAAATAGGAGCAGAATCATCATATTTTAACTGTGATGTATCAAATAAAGAACAAGTAAAGGAAATGATAGCAGACATTTCTAATAATTATGGGAAAATAGATATTTTAATTAATAATGCAGGAGTAATTTCTGATAATTTTTTAGTTAATATGAATGATGAAGATTGGGATAAAGTAATTAATGTAAATCTTAAAGGTGTTTTTAATTGTTCAAGATTCACAGCAAAATATATGATCAAACAAGGTTCTGGAGTTATTTTAAATACTGCATCTATAGTAGGAATATATGGAAATATCGGACAAACTAATTATGCCGCAAGTAAATTTGGCGTTATAGGATTAACAAAAACATGGGCAAAGGAACTTGGGCCAAAAGGCATTAGAGTTAATGCAGTAGCACCAGGTTTTACTAAAACAGAAATGATTTCAAAAATACCAAAGAAGATAACAGAAAATGTAATTAAAAAAACACCGCTAAAACGTCTTGGAGAGCCTATTGATATAGCTTGTGCTTATCTTTTTTTGGCCTCGGATGAGGCTTCTTTTATAAATGGAGCTGTTTTAAGTGTAGATGGAGGGTTGGTATTAGGATAGTTTTTACTTTAAGAAATTAAATAGAAATTTTTTGCTTTAATTTTGTAATAGCAAGGAGATATTTATGAAAAGATTTATTGATCTTTCTTTTTCATTGATTTTAATATTGGTTACATTACCCTTATTATTATTAATTGCTTTAATAATAATAATTGAAACACCAGGTAGACCATTATTTAAGCAAAAAAGGGTAGGACAGAATAGTAATGAATTTATTATATATAAATTTAGAACGATGCATATAGATACACCTAATATACCCACAAATGAACTTAACGACCGAAATAAATATATAACTAAAATAGGTGGGTTTTTACGCAAAACAAGTTTAGATGAATTACCACAATTATTTAATATATTAAAAGGGAACATGAGTTTTGTTGGTCCTAGACCTCCATTATTTTCACAAAAAATACTTATTGAGAAGAGAAAAAAAGCTGGAGTAGATAAATTAAAACCAGGTATAACAGGATATGCTCAAATAAATGGTCGGGATGATATAGATGATATTGAAAAGTTTGAATATGACTTTTATTATTACAAAAATCAGTCAATGTTGCTTGATCTTAAAATAATTTTACTTACTTTAATTCAAGTAATAAGAGGTAAAGGTATATTGGAGAATAATAATCAAAAAGAAAATAGTGTAAATTATTCTGAAGAGAAGAAAAATATTGATTTATAGTGGAAAACAACATTATTCCCTGTCTTTAAATAAATGTTTTAAGACCGGGATTTTTGTTTATTTATGGGAGGATTTGCACTGGTTTTGGTGAATTATTATAATATGTATCAAAAAATGATACAAAAGTACTGAATTTGGAGGTTTAATAGATGATAATAAACTCTCCTGATAAGAGAAATTTATTACCTAATATAAATATCTTCAATTGTATTTTAATTAGCATATTGATTTCTTCTACTTTTTTATCACCAGTACTTGTACATGCTGCTGATATAGATACAGAAATAAACATCAATAAACAGTTTGCTTTTAAAGATATTGAATTTAATTTGAGAAGTTTAATTGATGGTCAGGGAATATCATTTCCTGAATTCTGGCTGGAGACTGATATTATTAATAACAGTCATTTACTGGCAGGGAGGAAGGTTTTAAACCAGGGCCCAGGTCATTTTTCACAGTTAATGCTCTCGGCAGAGGGGCCGCCCCTTGATTTTATCATGTTGAAGAAATCATATAAATACTTTGATGCTGAACAGATGGTGGCTTTCCTGGGAGAAGGAGTAGAAAAACAGCTTTTTGTACATAGACTGGAGAATTCAACTTTTATACCCCATATGACAATAGGTATTTCTGAAGCAATGATGGCCAGTGAAAAGATCCACCCAGCTTATTATCTGCCGTTACCCTACTGGCCTTATTATCTAACTGCTAAATTACTGGATATTGACAGTGAATACAACCTGCATGAAGATAAATATATCGGTATGGATTTTATCTATACTTTTTCTGGTGGTACTGAAATTTACGGGGAACTACTTGTAGATGAATTTCCCCAGAAGGAAGTCTATGGTCAACCACATAAAACAGCTCACTTAATAGGTGCATATTATCCCTATAATCAAACAACATCTTTTAGAATGGAATACAGCAATGTCTTTAAAGGTGTCTACTTACATAGATATCCACAGAATAATTATATTCATGATGATCATTTCATTGGCCACTGGCTGGGACCTGATGCAGACCAGTTTGATCTGGAAGTCAGTAAAAAACTCGGAGATAAAAATGAAGTTACTCTTGGTTACCGTAATATCAGGCGGGGATCAGGTAATGATGTCCGGGATTTAGCTGAAACCGATAACCAGGAAGGCTTTTTGACTGAAATTGTGGAGGAGAATAAACTTCTTCGGTTGGGATATAAAAGAGAGATTGATGAGAATAAAAGCTTTAAGGTAAACATAGAAACTGGTCAGAGTAGGCAGAATGATTTAACTTCTGATATCTTTAATATTTCTTTAGTCCTGAATCTAAACATATAAATTTAAAGTAGTATTATTATCTGAATTATGGGAGGATTTTTATGTTCAACTTGCTTCTCAAACTATATAGAAAACCTAGATTAATAATAGTTGATATAGTGCTTTTAAACCTGGTATTAATGTTTAGTTTTATTCTCCGCTTTGATGTAAACTGGTTAAAATACTTTGACCCTCTCTATCTAGTGGTTATTTCAGTCCTGGGTCTTATAACCCTGTTTTTTTCCAACCTCTATAATAGAATGTGGCGTTATGCCAGTATAGAGGAATTAAGTTCAATTATTAAAACAACCTTTATTATAAATCTTTTGTTTATAATCTTCATCTTTTTTGTTCAATTCAGTTTTTCCCGGAGTATTATTATTATCAACTGGATTCTGGATATTTTCTTTCTGGGCGGTCTTCGATTTTATTTACGTTTTGTCAAGACTTATCTAAACCAGAACCAGAAAATTCATGCTAAAAAGAGGGTGCTGATCATTGGAGCCGGAGATGCCGGCGAAATGATAATCCGGGAAATGCGAAAACACCCTGAATTAAAGAAAGAAGTAGTTGGTTTGATTGATGATGATCCTCATAAGATAAACCTGAAGATTCATGGGAAAAAAGTTCTCGGAAATCGCAATGATATACCCAGGGTGATAGAAAATCATGCCATTGATGAAGTAATTATTGCAATACCTTCTGCCAGTGGCAAGGAAGTTAAACAATTATATGAACTCTCAAAAATAGAAGATGTTAAGGTCAATATTGTTCCCGGTATGTATGAGATATTAAATGGGAATGTTAATCTAAATCAGATCCGGGAGGTCAAGGTAGAGGACTTATTGAGGAGAGACCAGGTTGACCTGATCACAGATGAGATTTCTGCCTATATCGAAGGTAAAACGGTACTTGTAACCGGCGGCGCAGGCTCCATTGGTTCTGAACTATGCCGGCAGGTGGCCCGGTTTAACCCGGAAAACCTGATTATCTTTGATCTTAATGAGAATAACACTTATTTTCTGGAACTGGAATTAAAGAAACAATATAAAGATCAGATAAATATTATCACGGTAATTGGCAGCATCAGAGATATGGACAAGCTACGTCAGACCTTTTCACGTTACCAGCCTGATGTTGTTTTCCATGCTGCTGCCCATAAACATGTGCCTTTAATGGAAAATAACCCGGAAGAAGCGGTCAAAAATAATATTTTCGGAACTAAGAATGTAGTGGATATAGCAGATGAATACATGGTTGAAAGGTTTGTCCTGATCTCAACCGATAAGGCTGTTAATCCTACCAATGTCATGGGAGCTACCAAAAGGGTTGCCGAAATGATAATTCAGATGATGAAAGATAAGAGTGAGACTAAATACATGGCTGTCAGGTTTGGTAATGTTCTGGGCAGCCAGGGAAGTGTTATTCCCCTTTTTAAAAGACAGATAACAGATGGAGGACCTGTAACGGTCACCCATCCGGAAGTAACAAGGTACTTCATGACAATACCGGAGGCAGTTCAGCTTGTCATTCAGACTGGTTCCCTGGGGCAGGGTGGAGAAGTATTTGTTCTCGATATGGGTGAGCCGGTTAAGATCGTGGACCTGGCTAGAGATTTAATTAATTTATCAGGCCTCAAACTGGGTGAAGATATTGATATTAAATTCATAGGTCTCCGCCCGGGAGAAAAACTGTATGAAGAAATATTAAGTGAAAGTGAAGGTAATATAGAGACTGAACATGAGAGGATATTTATCAATAATCTTGAGGTTATCGGTGAAGAAAAAATGAATTTTGTTTTAGAAGAGCTGGGGAAACTACTTATTAATGGCAATGAAAATGATATTATTTATGCCTTAAAAGAGTTTATAGATACCTATCAACCCCGGAGAGATAATATTGCCACAGCAGAAGAACCACTGAAAGAAGTTGGTAAATACAGGGCTGAAGTGGCAGGTACTACTGAATAATATTTATTTAATATGAGTTGGTTATTTATAACATCATTAATAGTTGTATGTTCTGTTTTAATTACAGGAGGCTTTAGCCTATTATGTATAGACATGAAGTTAAATTAAAAGTTTTAAAAATGGCCGGAGATATTATCATAACAATTTTTTCTTTCTTAATTTCCTTTATTTTAGTTAATTCTGATCGATTACCTGGCAATTATTTTTTAAATTATGGTAAAGAAATTATACTGCTAATAATCTTTACCATTGTAGTTTTCAGTATTCTGGAAATGTACTCAGTATATTACCATAAAAATTTTCGAGAAATTGTTTTTATGATTATATCTACTGGTGGCCTCATTACTATCTACCACCTTGTTTTGAATTACCTTGTAGACAGCATAAATTTTCCCAGAAATTTTTTTATAGTATTTTTCCTTGTTTTTGTTGTATTTATGCTTGTGTGGCGGTATAGCGTTATGGCTTATGAGGTTAATATTAATTACAATATTAGTACAGTTATTATTGGAAAAGGTAAAGAAGTAAATTTACTTATAAAATATATTAAAAAAAATTATGAAGAAAAATTTATTATAAAAGGGATCGTTATTGATGAAATTAATGATAGCGAATTTGATAAAGTAATTAATGATAAATTCAAGGATGATAACAAACCCCTTATTTGTAATGATTTCATGGAAACTGAGAAATTAATTGAAGATATAAAACCTGATGTTGTTATTATAGCTGATAATGGGCTTAAATCTGAAATAATAGAGGAACTCATATCAGCTGCTCAGACTGTTAAGACAAGAATTTATCTGATTTCTGAATTTTATGATTGGTAGCTCATCATTCTGAAACAGTTGAGGTTGACGAATTTAGCTTTGATTTACACCTTTGCTTTAATTTTAATCTAGATGGCCCTGTAAATAAAGAAAAAAAAGAGAAGAACATTGGACAGGAGAGGGAGAACTAATACTACTTGATTTTGCAAAGTTTGTGGCTTTTCTTCAGTCTATGATTTTACATAATAAACACCTGGAGGTTCAAGAAAGTGAAAAATATACAGACTGAAATAAGAAAAATAGTTAGTGTTAGTGGAAATAGAAGAAATTATTAATTATGATGAGAATTTATGGTTTCACCAACCTATCGTACACTCTCTTTGCAGTGTGCCGTTGTTTACGCGGTGCCTGATTGTCCTGCTTAAGCCAACTGTCAATGATAGGCTTGTACGGGTCTAGTTTTGGGCAGAAACGTTTTTTTGAAGCTGGTCTGGGATCTGGTTTATTAAAGTCTGTCATATCAACATACTTCTGTACCGTTTTCCAGTCGAGATGCAATGAATTTGCTATCTGGGTAATATTTTCCCCTTTCTCAAAGAACCTAAATCTGATATCATGTATTTGATCCATTGTAAGCATTCTCCTTCCTCCTTGATCTAATTAATTACTACTCCAAATCAAGGATATATTTTTGGGATAATGTCTGCAATGGATTTTTTCAATACTATGGAATTTCCACTTACAACATTCGGTACTTTTATTTTACAATAAACAAAGCCTTTTTGCTTGGATACTTTCAGAATTTTTATTGATATAGGTATATATATAGAATATAATAATCATAAGGCGACTTTTAGAGGAAAATAAAATGTATTTAGAAAGTCGAGTGATTAAATATGGCAACAGGTGAACAGCTTAAAAGTATGATTAAAACACATTTTAGTGGTGATAAAGAGCAATTTTCTACTGTAGCTCTCCGAATAGCTGCTCATGAAGCTAAAAATGGCCATCAAAGAATTGCGCGTGATATCAGATCTTTGGTTGAGGAATATAAAAATCAGCCCCAAAAGGTTGTGAGATTAAAAAGAGAATAGAAAGGCCTTGTGGAAGAAGTAAATGAAAAACATTATCTTTCAGAATTAATTATTAATGAAGATATTAATAATAAAATTAATAGAATTATAAAGGAATATGTAAAAAGAGATAAATTACTAAATCATGGTTTAGAGAATAGAAGAAAGATTTTATTAAAAGGGCCTCCTGGTACTGGAAAAACATATACTTCAACAGTGATTGCTAAAGAATTAAACTTATCTTTATTTACAGTTCAATTAGATAAACTGGTAACAAAATATATGGGAGAAACCAGTGCAAAATTAAGAATAATTTTTGATATGATCAAAGATATTGAAGGAGTATTTTTATTTGATGAATTTGATGCAATAGGATATAAAAGATCATTAGATAATGATGTTGGTGAGATGAGACGTGTTATAAATTCTTTTCTGCAATTTTTGGAAAATGATAAATCCAAAAGTATAATTTTGGCTGCAACTAACCATCCTGCTTTGCTAGATGATGCTCTTTTTAGAAGATTCGATGATATTATTTCCTATAAGCTACCAACTGAACAAGAAATCTGTCGTTTAATAAATAATAGAATTGCTTCTTTTTCTAAATATAATTTTTCAATGAGTGATGTGGTTAAATTAGCTAAGGGATTAAGCCACTCGGAAATAACTAAAGCCTGTGATGATGCGATTAAAGAAGCAATATTAAATGATAAAAATTTGATAAGTAAAGATTTATTAAAAATGATGATTAAGGAGAAAAAATCTTCTTATAACAATTGAGGTGTATAAAAATGGAGAATAAGAGGAATATATTTATTAATCTTTCTCCAGAGGCAATTGCATTTACACCAAAAAATATACCAATTAAAAATGAGTTTCCTACAAGAAAAAGTACACAGCATGGAGAAAAATTGCATTCCAAGTTAATTTCAATATGGGGAAAGGCTGAAAAAAAGAAAACAAAGAGAGAAAATAGATATTTTCAGTCTTATCAGGGGACCTATATAGAATTTATTATTGATAAGTCTCTTAAATATAATGTCAGCAAATTAGAAGATCGTAGAAAAAATATCAGAATACTCAATGTTAAGGATATTAAAAAAAGTGAAAAGATGAGGTATTCTTTAATAGTTTCTTTAACTACTGAAAAAGAAGATGTCCAGTTATATACAGAAATTATTAATTTGATTAAGGTAGCAGAAGAAGTTGAAATAGAAATTTAATAAGTATTATCAATTTATATTCACCCACTGGTTATGTATATGGAAAGATTGCATATCATTGATGTCTATATCATCAATTTATGCCGGTTATCTATACTTCACTACAGGTGAGGTAATCTTATTTATAGTGATTTTATTGAGTATAGGTACTGTTGTCGGGGTTAATTTGGGGGTGGAGTCAGTTAAGTATTGTTCAGACAGGACTTTGAAGGCTTCCTATTCTGCGTTTTTACTCCTTGCTTCAGTGGGAATTATTCTGAAGCAGTTAAAACTGCCGAATGTAGCTTTAATTTACACCTTTGCCTTAATTCTGATGATAACAGCAGTTATTTTGATCAAGTATTACTTTGATTTGAAGATACCTTATGCCAGGAAGCTGTCCAGGCTGGTGCAGGAGTTGTTTGTTAAACTGGGGCTGGGTGGGTTTTAAAAGAAGAAGCGATATAGGAATACCATTTATTAACTATTTTTGACAAAATCAAACAGATGTACTATAATATATTATAGTGAGATAAAACAAATTGAGGGGGGGATTCAATGGATAGTTTAACTACACCAAAGGGGAAAGTTATAAGAGACCCGGTGCATGGTGATATTTTTATTGATTATAAGTTTATCCAAATTATTGACACACCTGAGTTTCAAAGGTTAAGGAGGATACGTCAATTAAGTACAGCAGATAAACTATTCCCTTCAGCATTACATACCCGTTTTTCTCACTCAATTGGTACTTATCATGTTATGAAGCAAATTATTAATCATTTCAAGAAAATATTATCAAATATGAACAAAGAAATTACTGAAAGAGAAGAAAATTTAGCCTTAACGGCAGCACTTTTACACGATTTAGGTCATGGACCATTTTCCCATGCATTTGAAGAAATATTTCCAAAAACTAAATTACAAAACCATGTTCAATGGACAACTGATATAATTAAATCAGAACATACTGTTATTAATAAGAGATTAAAAGACTTGTTTGATGAAAAATTTCCTGAAGATGTATCTGGATTAATTAATAAAAGTTTTAATAATAAATCAATAAACAATGGATTTGAAAAAATTGATCTAGCTGCTATTATATCTTCTCTGGTTAGTAGTCAATTAGATGCTGACAGAATGGATTATTTACTTAGAGATGCTTTCCATACAGGAGTAAATTATGGTGATTTTGATTTATCAAGAATGATAAGCTCCTTAAGAATTAATATTGATGAATTAAAGGAAAATAAATACTTTGTATGTGTTCTTGAAAAATATAAATCTACAATAGAAGAGTATTTATTATCAAGATATCAGATGCATAAAGAGATATATTTCCATCATTTTAAAATTGAGATGGAACAAGTCTTGACAAAAATTATTATGAGAGTTTATGAGTTATATAAAGAAGAAAAAATTACTTCTGAATCAGCACTTATTTCTATTTTTGGAGGTAAAAATATTGAAATAGAAGATTATCTTTTATTAGACGATGTAAGTATACTTTCATTATTAAAAAAATGGAAGAATCATAATGATGAGATACTTGCTATTTTATGTTCAAGCTTTCTGGATAGAAAAAAGTTTTCGAGAGTCAATATTCTAAATAACAAATCTGAAATTGTTGATGAATTTCAAGAAAAATTAATAAATATAATGGAGCAGGATGGTTATAAAATAGGCGATTTAGATAAAGAATATTTCTGGATCAGTAAAAGTATAAAAAACAAAAAGATATATAAAGATGACGAAGAGATAATCTGGATACTCAGGGATGATGGATTAATAAAGAATTTTTCTGAAGAAACGGATCTTTTCAAAACAAAAGAAAAACAGGAGCAAAAAGAAGTTTATAAGAAATTATTTTATATTAATTTAGATATTGTAAAAAATATAGCAAATGATAATCAAGAAAGTATTAAAGAGATAGAGAGGCTAATAAAAATGTATGATCTAAGAAATCACATAGAAA